>JBOHMF010000010.1:0-24295 GCA_050730055.1 Allostellaceae bacterium | reverse complement strand
GTCCAAGATCCTACCGTCCAAATCCCGTTCTCCATGCCTGAGCGACAGACATGGGCATTGGCACAGCAGGCCGAGCAGTTACGACGGATCAACCTGAGATAGTTATGGAAACCGCCTCTTAGCAACGTACGGCTGCTGCTGCTGTCAGGCATCGGCACCCCCTACGATCCACGTACCGGCAAAGGGGTGGTCGGCCGCAACTACTCCTACCAGCAAGGCGGCTCTGTGCATGTGTTCTTCGACGATCGCGAGTTCAACCCGTTTATCGGCGGCGGCCAGGTCAACACGTCGATCGACGAATTCAACGGTGACCTGATCGATCGCGGCCCGCTCGGCTTTATCGGGGGCGCCTATGTCAACACCTCGACGAGCGGCGCGACGCCGATCAAGGGCAAGCGAGTGCCGCCCGGCACACCGCGTTGGGGGGGCGAATGGAAGAAAGCCGTAGCCCATTACTATCGCCGAAACATGACGATCTCGATTCACGCATCCTGTCTGAGCTATCAGCACAACTACCTCGACTTGGATCCGACCTACAAAGACGCTTACGGACTGCCGCTGCTGCGCATGACGTTCGACTGGAACGACAACGAGCTGCGCATGATGAAATACCTGAATGAGCGCTGCATCGAGATCGGCCGGGCGCTCAACGGTTCGCGCCTTGGCGGCACGAACAAGGGCACGCACTTCGGTATCACGGGATACCAGAGCACGCACAATATCGGAGGCGCCGTGATGGGCAGCGATCCGTCAACTAGCGTTGTAAATAAATACCTGCAGTCGTGGGATGTTTCGAACCTGTTCGTGGTGGGTGGCAGCGCGTTCCCGCAGAACCCCGCGAACGGCCCCACCGAGACGATCGGCATGCTCGCCTGTTGGGTGGCCGACGCGATCAAGGAAAACTACGTTCACAATCCGGACTCCTTGGTCTGAAGGGAGCCGGATCGGTTCGTCCGAGTGGTTGAGAATATGGCGGAGGCGATCAAGCAGCCGCAGAGCGCCCATTAAGCGGCGGCGCAAATGCCCCTTCTCAGTAATTGACCTTGAATGTCGGACTGTCCTCGGGCCGGGTCTTGCGGTGGTCGTAGATGCGGGTGGTCGCAATATTGGCGTGGCCGAGCCATTCCTGGACCTTGGCGATGTCGGCCTGATGATCGAGCGCATTGGTCGCGGCCGTCGCGCGCAGCGCATGGGCGCCGATCTCGAACCCGAGGGCGGCGGAATACCTGCGCACGAGCTTGTAGACCGCGTCGGGCGTCAGCGCCTTGTCGAGCCGGCGGGTGCGGTTGTTCTTGAGCGGGCGAAACAGGGCGCCGTTGTCGTCTCCGCCATGCCCGGCGGCCTCGAGGTAGTCGTGGATCAGCCCGTTGGTGCCGGGATGCAGCGGCAGATACCGGGTCTTGTCACCTTTGCCGGCAACCCGGAGATGCGGCACGCCGCGGCGCGTGTGCCGGAAGTCCCGGACCTTGAGCTTCGAGAGCTCCTCGCGCCGCAGCGCGTGGTAGAGCAAGGTCGAGAGGATGGCGCGGTCGCGCTTCTCCTTGACGGTTTCCTCTTTGGGCGCGGCGAGCAGCGCGCGGGCCTGATGGTCGCCGAGCGCCGGCGTCCGGCCTTCGCCGCTTTCGGCCCTGGGCCGCTTGACACCCTTGACCGGATTGTGGGTGACGGCGTTCTTCTCGCAGAGGTACTCGAACAGCGACGACAGGGCTGCCAGCCGGTGCCGGACCGTGCTGCCGCCGAGTTCGCGCCGGGCGAGGTCGTCGCGCCAGGCGATGACGTGCGCTCGGGTCACAATGCGGAACTCCTCGGGCTTGGCAATGCCGGTGAAGTGCACGAAGTCGCGGATCGCGTTCTCGTAGGCGCGGCGGCTATTGGGATTGCTGATATTGGCGAACCACTCGATCTCGGGCGGGACCTCGGCGAGGCGATGGAACGCGGCGGCGGTCAGCAGGCGCTCGCCCGCGGGGAGCGAGGCCGGCAACGAGGGATCGGGGCGCGGCTCGGGCATCGGTCTGTCTTATTCTTGATAAAAGTTGTTATCAAGATTAAACTGATGGGAGAAAGGGCAGGTGATCGGTGGTTGATAGGATTGCATTCACTGCTAGCGTTATGTATATAATGACAGCATAAGGTAACAAGCGATACCCAGCCCATGGCCACCCTCACGATCCGCAATGTCGATGCCGCGGTCAAAGAGCGACTGCGCGTGCGCGCGGCCCGGCACGGCCGCTCGATGGAGGCCGAGGTGCGCTCGATCCTGAGCGCCGCCGTGGCAGCCGACCGGGATCAGCGAGAGCCGAACCTGGCGGAGGCCATCCGCCGGCGCTTTGCGCCGCTCGGCGGGATCGATCTCGAGCTGCCGCCGCCCGAGTTTGTTGGCGATCCGCCCTCGTTCGATCCGTGATCGTCGTTGACACCAACGTCATCTCGGAGCTGATGCGCGGGGAGCCTCACCCCGCGGTGCTGGCCTGGGTGGCGGCACAGCCGCGGGCGCTGCTCTACACAACGCACGTCAATCAGGCTGAAATCCTCTATGGCATCGCGGCCCTGCCTGAGGGGCGCCGTCGCGCGGCTCTGGCCGCAGCGGCCGAAGCGATGTTCGCCGAGGACTTTGCCGGGCGCATCCTGCCTTTCGAGGCGGCCGCAGCGGCGCGCTATCCCGGCATCGTGCTGGCGCGGCGCCGGGCCGGCAATCCGATCGAGAAGTTTGACGCGCTGATCGCGGCGATTGCGCTGGCGGCCGGCGCCGACGTCGCCACGCGCGACACCGGCGGATTTGCGGGCTGCGGCCTCACCCTGATCGACCCATGGACGGCAGGGTGAGCGCGAGATCGCGATCAGATCGGCCGATTTCGCCATCTCTCGCGCACGCAATGAACCGGATTGAACTAAACCGCTCTGCGGTAATAAACTCAAACGATGGCGAAGTAAGAGATCAAGAATATCCGCTCTCCCTGCACAATGTTTCTATATAGTTTTTGATTGTTGCCTGGGCAAATCGGTGTGAGGGTCGATAGATACGTACAGCGTCCTTTGTGCCATTGGTGAGACAAGGCATGGGCCGAGGAACAGGTCGCCGAGGGCGCGGCGCAGCAGATAGGTGATCCGGCGCTGCGCGAGATGGTGCGGCCGGTCGTGGATAGGTGGCAACGCTGGCACAGGCTCTTCAGGCTGCGCGGCCGGTTGTTGGCCGGGTTGTGATCGAGGTGCGCCGCCGCGAGGACCACGCGCGTGTGCCGAATGCCCGCTGCCTCTTCGAGGTCGGGCCAGCGAGCCGGCCGGCCGCGGCCGTTGCGCCAGGTGCGCGCGGCGGCGTCATATCAGCGGCCGTCCGGCAGGCAGCGAACGATCTCGCCATGCGGCCGCCCGCAACCTTCGCAATGGCCGCCGGCACGCTCAAACCGAACCTGCCGGCTGATCTGCGGCCAGTCAATTGGGTAGACCCTTGCGATACGAACGCGCCCTCGGTTGCCATCTCGCCGTCACAGCCGCCTGAACCAGGAGATCGCCCGATGGCCGAGATGAACCCGCTGCGCCGCCGCATGATCGAGGACATGACGGTCCGCAACCTGTCGCCGGTAACGCGGCGCTGTTACGTGCACGCCGTGGCGCAATTCGCAAAGCACTTTAACCGGTCCCCCGACCGGCTGGGCTTGACCGAGGTCCGAGCCTACCAAATCCACCTCGTATCGACGGGCAAGTCGTGGGCCGGCTTCAACGTCGCGGTTTGCGCCCTGCGCTTCTTCTACGGCGTCACCCTGGGGCGCACCGCGATGGTCGAGCGCATCCCCTACGCGCGCAAGCAGCGGCATCTTCCGACAATTCTCAGCGCCGAAGAAGTCGTGCGATTTCTGACATCGGTGCCGAACCTGAAGCATCGGACGGCGCTGATGACGGCCTACGCCGCCAGGCTGCGAGCCTCCGAGGTGGTACGGCTGCGGATCACCGATATCGACAGCAGCCGCATGCTGATCCGGATCAAACAGGGAAAGGGCCAAAGCGATCGGTATGTCATGCTGTCGCCGCAGCTGCTCGTCATCTTGCGCGGCTACTGGCGACAGGCGCGGCCGTCGCACTGGTTGTTTCCCGGCCAGGACGAGAGCCGGCCGCTCGACGCGAGCGTCCTGCAGACGGCATGCCGTACCGCTCGAGCTGCGGCGAAGCTCGGCAAGCCGGTCACCATCCATACGTTGCGCCACAGCTTTGCCACCCACCTGCTCGAAGCCGGCACCGACATCCGCGCGATCCAGGTCCTCCTCGGCCATCGCGATCTCTCGACCACCGCACGTTATACCCAGGTCGCGACGACCACGATCGGCAACACGGTTAGTCCCTTCGACCGGCTGAACATGACGGAAGCGACGCCAAGCTGAAGCCCGGCGATCATGCCCGCGCTCGAGGTGGCGGATATCTTCCGCCGCCACGGCGAGGCCTATCGCCAGGCGCATGCCGGCCATCTCGGCCGCACCGAACGACGCGTCATGGAAGCAATCGAGGCGTGCCGGACCGCGGCGCTCGGTGGCCATGTCGAGCGCTGCGCGGAGTGCGACCTCATTCGCATCGCCTATAATTCGTGCCGCAACCGGCATTGCCCGAAATGCCAAGGAGCGGCGCGAGAAGCATGGCTGGCCGAGCGGCAGGCCGAGCTGCTGCCGGTGCCGTATTTCCACGTCGTCTTCACCCTGCCGGCGTCGGCCGCCGAAATCACCTTTCAGAACAAGGCTACGGTCTACGCCATCCTGTTCAAGGCGGCGGCCGAAACGCTGCGCACGATCGCCGCCGATCCGCGCCATCTCGGCGCCGAGATCGGCTTCATCGGCGTGCTCCATACCTGGGGCCAGAACCTGCAGCACCATCCGCACGTCCACTTCCTCGTTCCCGGCGGCGGCTTGTCGCTGGACGGCGGGCGCTGGATTTCCTGCCGACCCGGCTTCTTCCTGCCGGTACGCGTCCTCTCGAGGCTGTTCCGCCGCCTGTTTTTGGAAAACCTGAAGGCGGCGTTCGAGGCCGGCAGGTTGGAATTCTTCGGCGCGCTGGCCGGTCTCTCGGTGGCACCGGTCTTCGCCCGCCGCCTGAGTGAATTGCGGCGCGCCGAGTGGGTCGTCTACGCCAAGCGCCCGTTTGCCGGCCCCGCGGCGGTCCTGGCTTATCTCGGTCGCTACACGCACCGTGTCGCCATCTCGAACAGCCGGCTGATCGACATGACGGGCGAGCAGGTCCGTTTCCGCTGGCGCGATTACCGGCATCATAACAAGAGCAAAGTCATGGCCCTGACGGCCGACGAGTTCATCCGGCGTTTCCTGCTGCACACCCTGCCGCACGGCTTTCATCGCATCCGCCATTACGGTTTTCTCGGCAATCGTCATCGCGCCGAGAAACTCGCCCTCTGCCGCCGGCTGATCGCGATCCCGGCTGCCGCGCCGTCCGACAACGATGATCAGGGTGGGCAGACCCGGGGCCGTACCTTCAACACCTGTCCCTGCTGCGGCGGGCGCATGGAAGTGGTCGGCCCGCTTCCGCGATCGCACCCGGCCAGCCCTTTGGCTTGGTACGACAGCTCATGAACCCGGTCGGCCACCCCCTCGCGTCGCTGTCCCCGCGATCATCGCGGCCATCAGAGCCGATGGCCGCCGCAGTGCTGTGCGTCACCACGCCCCCCGCCGCGAATTTCGCGGCGGGGGGCACGAGGCCTCGGCACCGCGGTCCTCGATGACCGCTCAGAAAGCCGGGCTCTGGTCTGGGCCCCCGCCCTCGCTGACCTGCGACCAGCCTCTCCCGGCTGCGACGCCCGCGTTCAATTCCCCATAGCCGAGCGGTTTCCCGCGGTTTAGCTCAATCCGGTTTCAACGAGGTCGCGCCGCGCGTCCCGTCATCCGCCGCCGGACCCGCGCGACCTCGCAGAAACCTTAGGATTATCACGTGGAGCACAGCGCCCGCCTTGGGCCGCCGCCCCGGGGGGCGCCGCGGCGCGGGCGGACCCCGCTGACCCGGCGCCGAAGCCGATTCGGTTCGTTCACAAGGGCGAATAGGCCGGATAAAGACCGGATAGGTTCGTGAATATTCGGGATAAATCGGGCATTCTTGACGCCGCGCAGGCCGGCAGACCATTGTGGTTCAACCATGAGCAAAGGCGCAGCCATGCCGCCTCGCCCCAAGCGCGCACGAACCGCTCCGCCCCCTCGCTCGGCCGAGGTTCTGGATGTGCACAACGCAGCGGCCTTGCTCATGGTCTCTGCCGACACCGTCTATGATCTGTTTGGCAGGGGCGAACTGCCCGGCCGCAAGGTGGGCCGGAAGTGGATCACCACCCGAAGCGCGGTGCTGCGCTGGATCGAGAACACCTCGACCGACGATGCCCTGATCCGTGCCATCGAGCGCGGCGACGGCGAGGCCCTGGCCAAGGCGATGAACAACGGCAAGCTGAAGCTCAGGCCCAGAGAGTGAATCGAAGCAACACCCCTGGCACGATCCTCGACGCTCCCGAATATTCACCCGACCATAGGGGGAAGCCGATGGCACGACTCGACGGTTCTTCGACGATTGTCACCGGTGCGGCCCAAGGCATCGGCGCCACCTATGCCAAGGCGCTGGCGGCGGAGGGCGCGTGGGTCTGCGTGTGCGACCTCGATCCGCCGGACGCCGTAGTCCAGGAGATCCGCGCGGCGGGCGGTCAGGCGATCGGCCGGGTCTGTGACGTCAGCGATTCCCAGGCCGTGGCGGCGCTGGTGCAGGCCACCGAACACACCTTTGGCGGCATTCAGGTGCTCGTCAACAATGCCGCCCTCTTCGGCACGATCGCGCTGAAGCCGTTCATCGAGATCGCGTCGGAGGAATGGGACCGGGTGATGGCGGTCAACACGCGCGGACCCTTCGAATGCGTCAAGGCGGTGCTGCCGGGACTCATGCCGACGCGGACACGGCGGGGGTACTACGCAGCGCGGCTGTGCGTTTAATGACCTTCCGTCGCGCTGACGCGTGGTCACTCGAGAAGGCTATTGAGCGCGTCTCTTTGCGTGGCCTTCAGAAAGCGTCAGGACGAGGAATGTCCCGGAAGATCGACGCGCCGCAGGCGTGTCGATTAAGGAACTGGCGTTCGGAGAAGCGGGCGGTGCGTCTGCGCTCTCGCGCGTAGGCAGCGGATCCCCAGAGGCGGCCTGCGGCCGCTTTTTTGAGCAATGCGCACGGACCCCGCAGAACAGAGGGGGCGGCGCGGCTTTCAGCGCCGGTTTTCCTCCGGTCTATCCCCGGAGTTTGGGGACAGCTTCTCCGTCCCCACCCCGCCTGTGCCAGCAGCCTCTGGAGCCTACCAAAGGTGTCCGCCAATTCGGGGGAAGTCCACTTCGCCTGTCCGGATCAGCCCCAGGCGGCTTGCATGACCTGCAACCTGCTCAATCTCTGCACCGTTTGGGCGGCGGCAGAGATGCCCCTCCCCTGGCTGGACCAAATAGTCGGGTGCGTACTGGTCGCGGATGCTCAGGATGATCGGCACCGCCGCATTCGCTGCAATCTCGGCGAGACCATCGAGCGTCGGCAAGTGGCAACAATCGACGTGGCCGGGGACGATCAGAAGCCGCACAATCACCGGCACGCCCTGCCGCACCATTTCCGTGATGGCTGAGACAGCGATCCGCGGATAGTCTGCCACCCGCGACAGCTTGCGGCCGCATCTATCGTTGCCCCATTTGAGATCGGGCAAATAACAATCGACGACGCCGTCGAGCAGGCGGATGCTGTGTGGCAGAACGTAGCTGTGCGTCTTCCACACCAGCGGCACGGTCAGGCTTTCGGGCGCGCCGGCGAGAAACCGCAGGACGGCGTGCAGGTTCTCGTCCGGGTTGCCCCCATTAAAGCTCAGGCTGCGGGCCGTGGAGAGACCGGCAGCGCCCCAGATCGCCGTATCGAGCCGACGGCCGGCAACCTGTTCCGGTGCAAGCAGCTGATACTGCTGACAAAACCGGCAGTGCAGCCCGCAGCCGGCGAGAGCAAGGGTGAAGGCCGGAGCGATTTCGGCTTCCTCGCCGACATGGAGGTACGCATCGGCGACTGTCGCTTCAGGTCCCAGACCGCAAACGCCGCGTTCGCCATGGGCCCGATCGACGCCGCACCGACGCGCGCACAGATCGCAGCGCCGCAGACTTCTCCGGGCCAGCTCGATCTTCAGATCCAGGAGCGAAGCTCCGCCGTCGAGAAACTCGACGGCGGACACGCGAAGCGCATCGTCGTGCGCGCGCCAAAGTTCGTTTATTGAGATTTTGTCCAGTTCGAAGCTACCGACACCCGTCGCCGTTCGCCGCGTCGCCAACAGGCGCGGCACACCCGAAAAGCCGGGAAGTGCGGCTTGGGGGAGCCGGAATCCCGGATCGATATCGCGCAACAGGGCGACCTCGTCCGGGCTGGGATCGATCACCTCGATCGTGCCGTCGTCGCCGATCCGTATACGAAGGGGCTGGCTGCGCACCGCTCAGTATCCGCTGCGCTGACGCGCGTCCGCGCGCTGCCCGGTCTCGGCATACCACGCGTCCTTGCGCTTGACCTCCTGGATCTTGCCGCCGACCGCTTCCGCGATACCGTTCACGTATTCCTCGCATCGCCGCCCGAGGCAGCGGTCGACATCGAGATCGACAGCGCCGTCGGCGCCGACGCGTGCGGTGACGACGGCGCGGGCGTCATCGCCGTCCCCGCCGCGCGGCTCCTGCGCGCGGATCTCGACCTCATCATTGGACAGGCGGGTGACCGAAGCCGCCATGTTGCGGCGGCGCAGATAATCGGCGACGCGATCGATGCTGTGCTGGCGGACAATTGTCTGCGCCGTACCGACATGCGCGCGATGGACCTGCAACACGACGCCGTCGCGCGTCTCGGCGATCGCTAGGCGGTCGTTGCCGCGATAGACCAGGGTGTAGCCGACATCGCCGACCTTCAACGCCGGCACCGCGGCGACGCGGAAGCCGAGCCGTTCCGCGGTGCTGCGGATCGCGCCGGCATCGCGCACGGTCAGTGGCAGGCTGACATAGGCAGAAGAGGCCGTCGCAATCGGACCGGCGTCGCGCACGCGCCAGGAGGCGAGGTCACGCTCCCTGCGGCGTGCCGCCACCGCCGCCGCCTCGGCCTCGCTCTCTTCGTTGAGAAACCGGCACAGCGCCGCGGCTGCGGCCGTGGTGCCCGCCGCAACACCCGCCATCGCGGCCACGAGAGCGGCTGCAGCGGCTGCAGCGGCAACCGAATTCTCGGCGGCGTTTGGGGTGACCTTGCTGGTGTTGGACATGGGCGACCCTTTCGTCTTGACGGATCAATTGGCGCTGCCGGCGGGCTCGCACCAGAGTTCGGCCCAGCGGCGCAAGCTTGCGAATTCCTCGTAAATGCCTGAAGCGCGAAGGCGGCGACGCTCGATCTCGGCCAGGAGGCGGTCGCGATCGAGCGGCTGGTCCGGGGCGGCCGCCAGCGCCTCGCTGACGACGGTGAAGAGATCGGCCCCGGAGAACCGGTCGCTGGCCGCTGCCGCCGCGTGCGCCAGGGCGGCCGGATCGCCGACCACCCTGCCCTTGAGCCAGCGGGCCAGCATCGCCTGGCGCGCCGCCATGCCCGGCACATCGGCGAAGAAGATGCGGTTGATCCGGCCCGACCGTGTCAGGGCGAGACCAAAGTCCCGCATGCGCTGCAGGTTGTTGGTGGCGCCCATGATGAACACCGGCTGTTCGCACTCCGACATCCAGTTGAGCATCGCCCCGGCGGTCCGGCGCATCGTGCCGCCGTCGTTCTCGCCGCCGTCGCCGAACAGGGTGTCGATCTCGTCGATAAAGCACACGACGGGCGACAGGGCTTCGAGCGTGTCGAAGGCGCGCGCAAAGTTGCGTTCGGTCGCGCCGACATAGGAGTTCATCAAGGCGGCGACCCGGAAATTGACGACCGGCATGGCGATGCGATGTCCGACATGGCGGGCGAGCATCGTCTTGCCGGTACCCGGCGGACCGACCAGCAGCACGCCGCGGGTCCTGTCGCGCCCCGGCTTCCCGATCGCGTCACGGTGCAGGTCGATATAGGCGAGCAAGCTCTCGAGACCGATCGGCGGTTCGGGGTCGGGGTCGAGAACCTCCATTTGCAGCTCGTGCTGCAACAGTTCCTTGCGGCTCGCTTCGAGATGCTGAAAGGCATCCCCGATGTCGTCCGCATCCCGGGCAAGCGCATCGCGGATCGCCGCACGGGCGCGGGATTCGGTCTGACCGACCAGGCGGGCCGCAAATTCGGGGGCGAGATCCCGGATGCGGGCGACATCGAGCTTTCCTCGCGCCGAGGCGATCGCGGCGAGCTCGCGCCTGGCGACGCCGATCAGGTCCTCGCGTCGGGGATAGGGCACCTGGAAGCACAGGATCTGGTCGCGCACGATGCCGGGCAGGTGCTCTTCCGCCCCCGGCGGCTCCAGGAATAGCAGCACGGCCGGCGCGCTGTGCTCGGCGAGTTGGTCGGCCAGTTCCAGCCGCAGATCGGCGCGCTGCCGATCCGACAGTGCCGGCAGTATCTCCTCAAAGACGTAGACGGCAGGGCCGTTGCGGGTGGCGTCGCGGGCGGCGCGCAGCAGCGACAGCCGGTTGTCGCTTTCGCCGCCGATTGTGCGCCAAGTCAATCGGTCGCGATCAAACTCGCGGCGATGCGCCGGCGTGTAGTGGAACAGCGGCACGCCTTGGGCGGCGATTTCCTTCAATTGCGACAACGCGAACTGGCGATCGCCGGTCGTCACCAGCATGGCGCGCACGCAGTGCGCGGCGCCGGCCGACTCGAAGGTACGGCGCACCGCACCGGAGAGAGACTGGGCGTTGCCGAGACGAGGCATGGCGAGACCCCCCTTTCTTTACCCGCGCCGGCGGCGCGCAAGATCGAGCGGCGCGACAGGGCCGGCGACCGGCCGCGGCGCGGGTGCGGCTGGCCGCTGTGCTGGCGCCGGGGCGACCGCCGTGGTGCGGCGCCGGCGCAACCGCTGGTAGCCGGCCGCGAGCCCGATCAGCAGCACGCCGAACCCACCCCCATACTCCAGGGCGGATACAAGCGTGTGCGCCGCGCCCGCGAGCATGCCGCGTGCCTCGCTCGGCGTGATCAGTGGTTTTGCCGGGGCGGGTTTTGGCTGTTTCGGCGCCGGCAGGCTCGTCACCCCGCTCTCGAAATCGTCGAGAACATGGATCGCACTGCCGAGCCCGTTCGCCTCCAGCGCCTTCTTCCACCGAATGCTCTGGATGGTCGGGAGCCAGGTAAAAAAGCCTGTGACGTGCCGGCGGACGAGATCCTGCCAGGGCATGTCGGCGGGCGGATTGCCGTCGGCGCGCAGACAATGCAGGCGACCGCGCGCGAGCCACCTGGGGTCGAGCGGCTCGTTGATCAGGTCGGAGGCAACAACGAGGTAATTGGCGGCCGCCGGCGGCTGGCGGTCGAAAATCTCCGCGGCCTTGCGGAACGCGGCGCCGACATCGGTGCAGGCCGCATAGCCTTTGCGGGCGCCGATCAGGTCGCGCCACTCCGCCGGACCGGTCTTCTTGATCTCGCCGAGAGTGGCGCGATAGACCACTTCGGGCGAGGCATCGAGCGCAATCAGCGAGAGATCGTCGCGGCTGCGGTTGCCGCGCGCCAGCCGCTGCTTTGACCAGTCCTCAAGCAGCTGAACGATCTTGGAGGCCGCGGCCGGCGCCTGCCTGGCGAAACTGCCCGAGGTGTCGAGGAGCACGACGACCCGCGTCGCGACCGGTTCGGCAGCGAGCGCGGCCGGCGCCGCGGCGGCGAGAAGCAGCGGGACGAGAACGAGAGAGCGTTTCATGGACGGGGTTCCGATGGTTCGCCCCTGGATTTACGTCACCTCGCGACGCGGCGGCGGATCGGCAAGGTTGCCGTGGACCTCCTCCCACACGGTGCGCTCCCACCACTGGTTGGTGGCGAGATCGAGGCGATACTGCTCGGGATTCCCGAGTACCTGCGAGCGCGGCATTTCGCGGGTGCCGTTTGCGGTGATCACGCCGACGCGTTCTTCGGCCACGCCGGCGGGCGCCGCATGCGGTTGCGCGGTCTCGGGTCCGGGATCGTTCCCGGCGTCATCCTCGCGGCCTGCCGCGGCCGTCGTACCCGGCTCGGGTGCGGAGCGGTCCGCTCCGGCAGGCGCCGCGCCCTCGGGCGCCACGGGCGTGCCGTCTGGATCGTAGGCGATGGGCTGGTTCGGGTCGAAGACCGGCTGGCCGTCGCCGTCATAGCCGTAAAGCAGCTGCTGCCGGGCATCCCCCGCGTCTTGCGGCGCCGGAGCGCCATGAACGACGCGGAGCCACAGCTGCGCCCAGCTCTCGCTCATCCGCTCAAACGCGTTGTCCAGGCGATGGACCAGCATCGCCAACGCCACGGCGCCGCCGAGGAACAACACGGTGTAGGCATTGGCCGCCAGGAGCGAGGTCTGCTGACCCAGCGATTTGAGCCAGTCCGGGCCGCTGCTGGTCCACGCCTGGGCGGCGGCCTCGATGGCGTCGAGGTTGGCGCGATACAGGTAAAGCTCCCGGTCGAAAGCGATCAGAACCGCGAGCACCGTCGCAAGAGGGGCCAGAAATACCGCGTTGAGCAGGATGGCGGCCCAGTCGATTTCCAGCCAGCCGATGTTTTGAACAAAGCGATGCCGCAACGCGGCGAAGGGCAGTTTGATCAATCCGACCAGCAGCTCCGCCACGACAAAGGCGAGCAGCAATTCCATTCCCGCTATGGCAATGGCGAGAACCTCACTGAGTGACACGTCGCCGCCAAACATCGCCAGGACGGATCCCACGACCGGGATGCGCGTCAGCGGTGTCTGATCGGTGCCCAGCGCTTCGAAGCCCGACCACAGCGCGCCGGCATGGCTCGCGGCATTGATGACCTCGAAGCTGAGCACCACCAGCAGCAGCACCAGCCAAAAGCCGAAAACGACCGAGGAGCGGATCAGATTGCGGAAGAGGCCGGTGGGCATGTGTCGGGTCCGGGAAGTGGCGCCGCCTCTTGTAGCAGCGCCTCGCGCGCAAACGGCCCAAGGCAACCTTGCCGCAGGTGGACCGCCCTATGGCGCCGAAATTGAGGTGAAGTCGGCATCGTGAGCCCCGGACGGGCAAGGTTGCGGCCCGCAGCGCAGCTCTTCATCGCGGCTATGTAGCCATTTCTGCGAGGGAGCCCGCCGTGTCGCCTCTAGCCGTTCTTCTTCACCAGATCGTCCTTGCCGCCGGTCCGCTCACGCCCCTGCTGCTGATGGCCGCCGGGTTCGCGTTGATTGTCGGTCTGCGGCGCTGGGCCGGACGGTTCGGCGCACTCGCTCTGCTCGCCGCGATCATCCACGTCTATGGCGATCTCTGGATCCCGCATTAAAGGGAATGCAAACAGTGATCCTTGGTGGCTTGTCGCAGTCGATCCCGAACTGGCTCCTGATCTGGATTGCCCTCGCCGCTGGCGTGGCGTGGATCATCGGGGCAAAGCGCGCCGCGACGGCCCTCACCTTGGTGCCGACAGGCAAATGGGTCATCGCGCCGCTGTTCGCGCCGGTCATGCAGTCTCTCCCCTGGTGGGTCGGCCCGCTCGCCGATGCCGTTACCATTCTGCTGCTGCTGCAAGGCGTGATCACCCTCGTGTTCGGCCCCGCAGTTGCCGCGCACGTGATCGGGGCGCTGCTCCTGCGCGCCCTCGATGTGCTCTTCCTGGGGCCGTTTCGCGGGTTGCGCTGGTTGCTGCGCTTGCTGATCATATCCCTGTCGTGACAACAAAATGGGTAACAACAATGGACCCTCAATTCCGCGACCGGCAGCGAAGAATCGTCCGGGATCACCTGGAGTTTTATCGCCAGGTCTTCCCCAGGCCCGGGCGTGAGGCCTACGCCGCGCACAAACGAAAGCACGTGATCCCGAAACTCCATGCCGCGCTGCGGCGCATCGAAGACGAGACCTGCGGGATCTGCGCAGACTGCGGAGAGGAGATCGACCGGCGCCGCCTCGAACAGGTGCCCGGCGCCCTGCGCTGCACCGGATGCCAGCGGCGGTATGAAACCGGAATACAGCCCTCGTAGCAGGCGCGGGTCTATGGCCGCCTCTGTGGGCGCCAGGAATCCTCTACCTGCGGCTGAGCCGGCGATGCTATGATGCGCCCCCGGCCCGCCCCACAGAGAGTGCGGATCGCAAGGAGAACAAATGGACAGGGATGTGAGGATCGGCCGCACCTTTGAAGCGGCGCTGCGGGCCGCCGGCAGCAATCCGCAGCTGTGGGTGCCCGGCATTGGGAACGGTGCCCTGGGCGGTGTATTGCGGACGCTCGCCCATTTGCCCGACGGTCAGATCATCGCCCTCATCCGGCGGGCGGTCGCCCGCCGTCCCGAGGATGGTCCCGAGACCGGCGAGACAGGGCTGGCGGAACGCATTGTGTCGGACGAACCCGGGCTGCGCGTCACCCGGATCGAGGAGGAGACGCAGCGGATCGTCCGCCTCGACCGCGCCGAGGTCGAAGCCAGGCTGAAAGAACCCGGCTATTGGCTGCTCGCCATCGATCCCGAGACGTTGGCGGCGCGGATCGTCCCGAGAAATGCCGATGGCTTTGTCCCGGACGTCGAGGGGCACGAGGACCTCTTCCCGCTGTCGATGGCGGTCGAGCGCGAGGACGGGTTCATCGAAGGCGGCGACTGGCTGATCGCGCACACGCCGTCGAAGCGCGAGAATGACGGCGTTTATCGCAGCTATTGGGTGGAGTGGCTGAACGAGATCTGAGCCGGTAGAGTAAAACCTTCGAAATCGCCGTTATGGGATATTATCTAGACCTGATCAGCAAACAACGGCTCTGGGGATAACGGGCAAATGACGAATCTTGAGACTGCCTCTTGGCCAGACCGCTTTATCTACATCTGTTCGGCAACGCAGGCGGCAATCGTCAACTCTCTGCCGCTCATACAGGCAGGGTTATCGCGGATTGCGGAGATCATCGTGCTTTGTGGCGCTGCGGATCCGCAAACGCGCGACCCGCGGTTGCGGCGCGAAGCGATCGAGCCCGCCGAACAGATGGAGCGAATAGTCAGGGAGTGGTCGCGGGGGAAACCCCCGCCCGTGCGCTGTCTCTACGGCGATGCCGGGCGGATTGGTGCTTGGCTTTCCGAGACGCGGCGTTTTCTCGACGAGAACGGCCGTAATTCGCGCCTGCCCGTTATTTACAACATCACCGGCGGCACGAAGCAGATGCTGCTGGGTACACTTTATGGCTGTCTCGACGAGGGCTCCGGCACCGAAAAGCGCTTGATACAGGTTACGGGTGCACCGCTTCGTACGGAATTTGTCGCGCTCGACACGGGCACTGAAGTCCCCGCAGAACGACTTGGGGAATTGTCCTTGGACCAGTATTTGGCGCTCTACGGCGTCGCCGAAGCCGATGCAGGAAACCGGCGGCAGAATGAAAAGTTTTTCGACATAAACAGCGACGTGATCAATAGGTTTGCATCAACTGTCTTGCCGCAGGCGCCCATACTTGCCCCAGTATTCGCGAAGGCGATGGAGGCGCTATTTCCCGATCCACGAAACTTCACAAGGGGCGTAATCGATCCGTGGGCGGTCAAGAATTCGCAGTGGGCCTTATCGAATGCGACTGCGGCCTTGCTGCACCTCGATGGAGTTGGCGGGCTGTCAAAAACGAAAAGAACCGATGGCAAGACTGTGATGACAGCATCTCGGCGCGACGGCGCGTGGCTGGTTCGCAGTCAGTGGCTCGAGGCAGTGCTGTACAATCGCATCCGGAAAAGCGTGGCGACCCTCCCATATGTCTCCGTCGCCGCGACGGTGGCACTCCAATTGCGTCCGGGGACTGCGACCGATCATATCGGGGAGATCGATGTTGCGGTGATGATCCGCAGCCAGCTCCACGTGATCGAGGCGAAGTTTGCAAGTTTTGGCCGACGTGCGCGTGAAAGCGCTGAGCAGTCGCTAGCCCAGCTGGAAAGCCTGAAGCGCCAGATGTTAGGTCAGTTCGGTCGAATAATCGTCGTAAACCCGCGTGAGACCAATGCCTCTCTGGCGCACGCGCCCGGCGCTTTTTACGACCGAGCGCGGCGAGCCGGTATAGACTTGATGCTGGGCCCCTCAGCAGTAGACGATGCCGTGGAACTCATTCGGCAACTCGCCGCCTGAAGAAAAATTCGAAGCGACCCCCTGACGCTGTCGCAAGGTTGCAGGCTTAGCCGCCCGGCCGCAAATCCTCTATATTGGTAGGGCATGAACTCCCACCGCTTCGCCCTCCTCCACCCGGCGCCGCGCGATGATGCCGAGCGGCGGCACAACGATGCCGTGCTCGGGCCTGAGACGCTCGGCATCGAGGTCACGGTCCCGGCGCTCGCGGCGCGCTGCGGCCTCGGCAACATCGACCCGCAGCACACCGGCGGCGGCGATCCGCGCGCCGCAATCGAGGCTTGCCTCGACTACGAGCCGCTGCCGCCGGCGGGAGCCTGTCTGGTCACGATCCGCCCCGATCTCGACGCCTTTGGTGGGATGGCGGTTCTCGAACTGCGGGCCCGAGGCATTCCCCTCGATCCCGCGTTGCGCGAGCGCGTCGGCACGATCGCAAAGCAGGATCGTTTCGCCGTCGGACCCTGGCCCGGCTCGCAGCCCCTGCCCAAGACGCTGCGCGAATTGCTCGCGCTGGAAACCGGCGGCGAGACGCTTGCACCCTTGGCCGCCGCGGTTGCGGATCATGCGCTCGCCGTTGAGCCGCGCGTCGCAAGTGTCGTGCACTGGCTGGAGCATGGTGAACTGCCCGCCACGCATCTGCGTGCCGTCGAGCAGCGCACCGCGCGTCTGCTCGCGGCGATCTCCTCCGGAGACGCGCAATTCGATACCATCGCAGAAGGCCGTATTGCGCTGGTGCGCGGCTCGGCTGACGGTCTCTTGCGGCTCGGCTATTGCCTCGCGCCAATCGTCATAGCGCTCAACCCAGCTTTCCGCTTCCGGGGCGGCCCGGCACATATCAAGTTCACCGTCGCTCAGTACGAGCAAGGCTACGTTGATTTGGCCGGGGTGGTGCGGGATCTGTCGGCGGTCGAACCCGGCTGGGGCGGCAGCGCAACGATTATCGGTTCGCCGCAAGGACGATCGTCACGGCTCCCCTTTGACGCAGTCACCGCCGCGGTCGAGAACCGGCTGCTGCGCTGAAGGGAGAGCAGCGCAAGCTTGCCTGCCCCGCGGCAGGACTCCGGCCGTTCCATATTGCGGCGGTCCCACGATCTTCGGAGCCCGTCATGCGCCGCAATACCCAGCCCGCCCTCACCACCGACATCCACGGTTCTCGCCCGGCAAATTGCCGCAATCCCGCCGCCGTCATTCTGCATGCCCCGGACGGGCGCTTCCGGCTGCGGCGCAAACCGAGCGCGCGGCTCTATCGCCGTCACCCGCGTCACCGCTGCGACCGCCTCGCCCCCTGCAACTTCGGCTGGACGTAAGGTCGGGGTCGGCATTGCCTCAGCCAAAGCCGATCGCCGCACACGCCGCCCTCTGTTGCCGTCAGACAACCCAAAACAGCGACCCGTTACCGATTGCACCCATCGGATAGACTCTGAAAACCAGTTTCCCGGTTTAGGAACCCTGCAATCTTGCCCGCAGGTTCCGCGGCGATAATGCGCGCCATATTGGCGCCGAGCCAAACCTCTTCCCGGACAATCATGCCTCACTCAACCGATCTTCCCTCGGTCGAATGCCTTCGCGCCGGCGCGGCGCACGCCGCCGCTGTGCCTTCCGAGGGCGGCGCCAGCGCGTTTCGCGCCCTGATGATCGGCGGCAACGGGAAGTGGGCGAGCCGCACTTATCGCCCCGTCTTCGACAATAACCCCGACTGGCAGCTGACCGTGGCCGACCCCGTTGCGGTTGGTGCACCGGCGCGTTTCATCACGCTCGCCGGGGATTTTGCGGACGACAACGCGGCCCTCGATGCGGCCGATCGGTCGCAGTGTTTCGATCTCGTCATCATCAGCACGCCGCCCGAAACGCATTACCAATACATCAAATGGGCACTTGGCAAGGGCGCGGATGTCGTCTGCGACAAACCCGTGATCGCGCTGCCATGCCAATTCGGGTCTGCCGTTGCGAGCCGTCGTCTGAACGAGCAATATGGGGATCTCTGCCGCCTCGCCAATGCGGTTCGCCATCGCCGACACCCGGCGCGCCGCTGCCAGGTGCATATCCCGATGAAGCGGCGGCAGGATTGGCCATTTGGCGACATTCTCGGCTGGATCGACCAGGTTCGCGCCGTCACCGGCATCGGCCCGACCTTTTTCAACCTGGTCTTCAACGACGGCGCATACCGCTTTCCGGACGAGTACGACCGGCCTGGCGCACACGGCTACCGGGCCGGACTCGGGATCCTCACCCACACCGGCTATCATTATCTCGACTATCTGGCCGCTTGCCTCTATCAGGCCGATGATCCGGTCGAGGAGGTGGAGACCCGCGTCGCCTTTGCGACGACCGCGGCGCGTCCCGGCACTCCTCTCGACCGGGCGTTCGCCAAGCTGCTCGGCCGCGACGAAACCATCATCTCCGCGCCGGCGAATGTTCCGGCTGCCGAACTCGATGTGACCGTGCATTACAATATTCGGACGCGATCGGAGCAGAGTTGCGTCGCGACGTTGACCCTGGTTCACAACGGTTGCGGGCGCCGCCTGAACCCGCACTATGGGCTCGACCAAACTCATGACGAAGGGCGGGTCGGCGACCTGTGCGTCATGATCCAGCAAGGAACCTTCCAGTCGGTGCAATGCGTCGTCGCCGACAATGCGGAAGGGCACGGCGAGGCGCGCGTCATCCGCCGCGTGCATCCGCGAGTGGCGGGCTTGCTCGGCATCGCTGATCTCGTGATCGAAGATTGTCCGGTTCCGGCGGGACACTCGACGGCGTTCTATCACCGCGTCGTCCGGCGGATCCTCGACGCGGTCCGCGCTCCGGCCGGCTCCTCGCAGGATCACGAACTCTCAACTTACGCGCTGGCACGGCAAGCCACCACAATGGCACTTTATGCTGCGGCGCTGCCGCGCGACCCCGATAAAACCGATCCCCTTTCCGCGTTGCCCTCGTCTCCCGCCGTGCGGCAACAAAAACTGCCTCTCGTCGCGTAAGCCTCCTGCGCCTCGCGGTTTCGGTGAGGCCGGGATGTCACAATGGTTTGCGGCCGGGACGGGCATCCATTGTGTATCCTTGCTCCCTTGTCCCGGCGGCGCGGTCACAAGATCAATGTTACGCGGCGGAGCGGGACGACCGGCGGGCCGAGGCTCGCCAGCGGCCGCTCGCCGCCGGGCGCGACGCGGGCGATCAGCACGCGGTCGCGCCGCATGTCGATCAGTTGCGCGAGTTCGCTTTCCAGCCGTCGGCGGCGGAAGCGGTCGAGGCGGCACTGGAACAGCGAGAGCTGCACCCACTCGCCATAGCCCTGCAACAGCCGGTAAACCCGGCGCCAGCGGCGCGGGCTGGTGACGTCATAGGCGACGAGGTAGAGCGGCTCGGCCATGCCTCACCGGCGCACAAAAAAGTCCGGCAAGGCGCGCCGGCCGACCAGAAAACCCGCGAGCTGGCGCGCCTCGAACCCGATCAGCCGGCGGTAGCTCATGCGGCCGCCCTCGGGGTGGCGCACCCCCTCGTCGAGCCGCCGCTCATAGGCCGCGATCAGCGCGCGCCGCCCCGCTGCGGAGAGCCGTACCCCTTCCGGCCCCGTCTCGAAATCGGCGCCGCTCACGGCTCCGGTATTGACCAGGCGGAGCACCGCGGCATCGGCGAGGGTGGCGCGCAGCGGCTCCATCAGATCGAGCGCCAGCGCCGGGCGCCCGGGGCGCGGCTGGTGCAGAAAGCCGCGCCCGACATCAAAGCCGATTGGGGTCAGTGCCAGGATGCAATTGCGCACGAGCAGCCCATAGGCATAGGAGAGCAGCGCATTGACCGGGTCCGCCGGCGGCCGGCGAGTGCGGTGGGCGAGATGCAGGGCAGCCTCGTCCCCGGGCGGCGTCAGCAATTCGCCAAAGGCCGGGAAATAGAGCGCGGCCGCCGCTCCTTCGATCCCGTTGAGCGCCGCCAGATCGCGCGCCGCGAGCGCCCGGCGCTGCGCCTCTTCAAGGCCCGACAATGCCGCATTCAGCGGGTTGCGCAGTTTTCGGTTGCGGCGCAGCAAGGTGCGGGAGTTGGCGATCTTGGCGACAATCACGGCGCGCGCGATCCCGAGCACCGCGGCCGGATCTTCCGCCGCCCGGTGCTGCGCGATGCGCAGCGCGACATTGCCGTGATCGGCGGCGGCGGCATGGCCGAGAAACCAGCCCTGTCCGGTGCACCACGACACCGGGATGCCGCGGCGCAGCAATTCGTGCAGACAGGGCGTGGTCAGGGCGATATTGCCGTTCAGCACCAGCTCCGAAACTTCGCCGAGGCGCGCCCCATGACGCGCGCCGTCCGGCAGAACGATCTCGATCAATTCGCCGGTTCTCGAGATGCGCGCCCCATCGGCCGAGACATAGACCGGCTTGCCGGCGGGATCGGGCGGTGCCGCGGCCTCCCCGCTCTCCGGGTCGGGATCGTCATCGGCGCGCGCTTCACTCATGCCGCCTCGGCGGGGCAGAAAACGCCAAGGCCGAAATGGCAGCCATAGCCGAGCGCGAGCGGGCCGGATACGGGTTCGGCAAATTCGACCGCGAGAAACCATCCCGGCAGATAAGGCGGCGGCAGATGACCTCGACGCTCGCGCCAGAAGGCCCTGACCGGGGGCTCGGGCAGCGGCGGAACGAGATCAGAGAACAGCCCGACCCGGAGGATGACGGGCAGGCCGCGCTGGGCGCACTCGCGGCGCAGGTAATCGCCGACCTCCGACCCTCTGCCCCGCTTTTTGCGGTGCCACGGTGGCAGGTAGGGGGTCGTCGAGAGCCACAACCGGGCGGTTCCGAGCAGTGTGCCCCCGGCCCGCGCCGTGCGCCCGTCCCCCGTCCACAACTCGAGCAGTTCGGTCTCGAACAGGGCGGCGTCAAACAGGCGGTTGAGCCGGCGCAACGCTGCGAGCGCCAGCGGTGCCAACCCCGCCTCGGCATGGACGACGAGATGATCGATCCACCCGTCGCCGTCGGCATCCTCGGACAGATAAAAGGCGTGGTGATGCTGCGCGCGCTCGGGCAGATCGTGGCCGGAGATCACCCAGGGGACCGCCTCGCCGCCGCAGACCTCCGCGGCCTGACCGAGCGCTGCATCGCGCAGCCTTTCCCCGACCGGCAAAGCCAGGGTCAGCGGGATCGGGCGGGCGAGGCGCCAGCGTGCGGTGGCAGGCGGCGCGCTGTTCGTCGGTGCGTCGTTCATCGGCCCTCCGGCGCAGGTGCGATCGGGATCTCGCGGCCAAGAAAGCGCAGTGTCCCGCCCGGCCCGACGATGCGCGTCTTGCTCTCGTTGACCGCGAGCCCGCGGCGCCGCAGAGCGCGGCGGATGCGGCGCAGCGCCTGCCCCGCCGCGCGCTGCGTCGGACAGATCAGGACAAGATCGTCGGCATAGCGCACCAGGCGATGATCGCCCTGCGCGAGGCGCCGGTCCAGCGAATCGAGGTAGAGATTGGCAAGGATCGGGGAGACCGGGGCGCCCTGCGGCAGACCGCGGCCGGTGGCGGAAAATCCGTCGAGCCACAGCCGCACCAGCCGGCCGATGCGCGGCTCGACGCCGCCCGCCAGCAGCCCGGCGATCAGGGCGTCGTGCGGGACACTGTCGAAGAATTTCGCCAGATCGAGATCGACCACCCAGCCGCCGCCCACCCTGAGGCTGTCCTCGACCCGCGCCAGTGCCCCGTCCACCCCGCGGCCGGCGCGATAGCCAAAGCTCGCCCCCGCCATCGCCGCATCGAAACGGCGATCGAGCAGCAGCATCAGCGCCGTCTGCACGACGCGATCGCGCACGCAGGGAATGGCGAGTTCGCGCGTGCCGCCGTCCGGCTTTTTGATCGCGACGCGGCGCAGCGGACCCGGCCGGTAGCGATCGGTCAGCAGTTCGCGCGACAGCCGGGCGAGCCGCGCTTCGAGGGCGACGGCAAAGCGCCCGATCGACACCCCGTCGCCGCCGGGTCCGCCGCGATTGCGCCGCACCCGCTCCCAGCCCTCGCGCAGGTGCGCCAGTCTGGCGAGCCGGGCGAGCGTGACGCTGCTGCCGGGGGCGACGGTGGGGCGGCGGAGGAGCGAAAGCGGCCACAATTCAGCCTCCTGGGAGAGAGGCTTTCGATTAGAGCAGCTCGCGCGTGGCCGCGCCGTTTCGCAACCTTGCGGATCGAGAGCGGTCGTTCCCCCCCCTATTCTCGGTGCAGAGCAGGATGCGTCGCGCAATTGCAAGGGAAGAGGTTCATGACGGCACACATCGAGATCGGGGAAATCGGGCCGTCACCGGCCGGGGAGCAGGAGCACCCGCTGGTCGGCCGGCTTGCCGCGGTCGCGGACGCCGGAACGGCGCTTTCATCGGCCCGCTCGCGCTTTGCCGAACTCCGGGAGCGGCATTCCGATCTGGTGCAGCGGGTCGGGCGTCCGCCCTGCGAATGGGCGCCGCGCCATTATCGCGCGCTGCTGGCAGCGACGGCTGCGGCTTGCGCCGCGGCGACATGGGGTGCCGGGGTGCTCGGTCTTGCCCCTGGATCTGTCCCGGGCCGCTGGCACATGGCCGCCGCCCTCGCTCTGGGTCTCGCCGAGGGTGTTGCCGCCGCCCTCCTCGGTCATTTCAGCGGGCGATGGGTGCGCCGGTCGCGCTCCTCCCGGTCCGCTCTCGGCAGGCTCGGCGCCTGCGCCGGCGGCGCCGGGCTCGTTCTCGCCGCCTTGGCTGTCCCGGCGGCATTGGCATTGTCCGCCGGCCGCCTTCCGGTCATGCTGACCGCTCTCGGGGCGGTCTGTGCCGCACTGGGACTGGCCGTGACCGCCTGGCGGGCGCATGATCCCGAACCCGGCTATGCCGCGGCCGCGGCCCGGCTTGACGAGGCTGAGAGCGCGGTGCTGCGCGGTGAGACCCGCTATGACAGGGAGGTCGCCGCCGCCCGGCGCGCGTTTGAGGAGTGGCTGGCAAGCGCCGCAGAGCGCTGCGGCCGCGGCACCGCGCTGTCCCCGGTTGTGCTGATCGAGGCCGATGGCAGGCCCTTTCCCCGCCGCTGAAGCGGGGAGGTGCGTGAAACCGACAATCCTCTTGCTTTCAATCCTTTACGTGTCGTATTCTGCACTCCCGGCCTCCCCGGGAGCGGTTCACGTATCGGAACCGGCAGGGTGCGTGAAAACATCGTGAATACGGTCCTGAAATCAATCCCTTGGAGGGGTGGCTGCCGCACCGCGGTCCTGGACCGCGGCTTCATTGAGACGCCGCGCCGGCGATGCCGATGGCGATGGCCGCCGCGGCGCCGCACCGCGGTCCTGGACCGCGGCTTCATTGAGACCCGGGAACATGCTGAACGGGTTCGCCATGCAATGCGCAGCCGCACCGCGGTCCTGGACCGCGGCTTCATTGAGACCCCACGGGTGGGGCTCGTTTTGGCGCTCGTCGAGCGCGCCGCACCGCGGTCCTGGACCGCGGCTTCATTGAGACAAGCCGCTGCCCGCCGGGACCTTGCGCTCACCCACCGCGCCGCACCGCGGTCCTGGACCGCGGCTTCATTGAGACCACTCGTCTGATGGATACCTAGCCTCTCAACCTCATGCCGCACCGCGGTCCTGGACCGCGGCTTCATTGAGACGTACGGCGGCGGAGAAACTTACTGCCCCCCAACGGGAGGCCGCACCGCGGTCCTGGACCGCGGCTTCATTGAGACATGGTGAAGATCGTCAAACCCAGCGCGCCGAGCGTTGCCGCACCGCGGTCCTGGACCGCGGCTTCATTGAGACATCGATTGCCGCGAACACCTGGGCGAAGAGCCGAAAGGCCGCACCGCGGTCCTGGACCGCGGCTTCATTGAGACACCGTCGGAATCTGCTCGGGAGTGTCCCAGAGCAGGAGGCCGCACCGCGGTCCTGGACCGCGGCTTCATTGAGACGTGACGGTGACGGTGATGATCGGACGTGCCATGGGAATGCCGCACCGCGGTCATGCACCGCGGCTTCATTGAGACACACGGCGGCGGAGAAATCCGTCGCTCCCCATCGGGGCCGCACCGCGGTCATGCACCGCGGCTTCATTGAGACGGCATGTTAGGATGATGCACTCAGAGTGGCGACAGGCGGCCGCACCGCGGTCATGCACCGCGGCTTCATTGAGACACACGGCGGCGGAGAAATCCGTCGCTCCCCATCGGGGCCGCACCGCGGTCCTGGACCGCGGCTTCATTG
>JBOHMF010000009.1:0-24854 GCA_050730055.1 Allostellaceae bacterium | reverse complement strand
GCCCAGACGCTGGATCGTCGAACGCACAATCGGTTGGCTCAACCGCTGCCGCAGACTCGCCAAGGATTGGGAGAACCGCAATCACAACGCCCTCGCGTTCCTCAAATTGGCCGCGATCCGGCTCATGCTGCGCAAGCTCTGCAATGCTTGATAAAGTCTCCGAACGGACACTTAGTCCGAACCGCCGCGCCCGATGTCGATCTTATACCAAGTCTCACTGATTAGAACCTATAAGCCCATTCGCGGAAACCGATCGACATGATGGTCCAGGACTGGGCTGTGAGCTTGTTCCAGGCACAGCAGCAATGATCGACGATGTTGGCATAGGAGGAGAACACCCGGTTGGAGAGCCAGTTGTCGCGCAGGAATTGCCAGATGTTCTCAACCGGGTTGAGTTCCGGGCATTTTGGCGGCAACGGCACGAGGGTGATGTTGGCCGGCACGACGAGTTTGTCCGACAGGTGCCATCCGGCCTGGTCGAGCAGCAGCACGGCATGCGCCCCCGGCGCCACACAGGCGGCGATCTCGGCCAGGTGCAGGGCCATCGCTTGGGTGTTGCAGCGCGGCAAGACCAAGGCTGCTCCCTTGCCCTCCCATGGGCAGATCGCGCCGAAGATATAGGTCGAGGCGGTGCGCTGATCGCGCGGCGCTACCGGCCGGGTGCCGCGCCTGGCCCAGCGCCGGGTGATCTTGTTCTTCTGTCCGATGCGGGCTTTGTCCTGAAACCACACCTCTATCGGCTGGCCTGCGACCTCATGCTGCGCGATCTCCTCCAGACACGCGGCAAAGTTTTTTTAAACGCCGCGCGGGCGGCGGGGTCCTGGGCATGATGGCGCGGCCCTTTGACAAGCTCAGGAGGCGGAGAGCTTGCGATAGCTCATGCCGCGCAAGACCCGGCTCAGCGTCTGCTGGCTCACCGAAATGCCAAATTCCGCATGGATCCACTGCGCCAGATCGACCAGGCGCCAGCGCACCACCCCGTCCCCGGCCGGGTTTGGGCCGGCCTCGACGATCCGCCGCAGAGCTTCGCGCTGCGCGGCATTCAACAGCGGCTGGTTGCCCGGCGCCTTGCCGTCGAGCAGCCCCGGCGGACCCGCCGCGTTGAAGGCCAGAACCCAGTCCCGCACCGTCTGCACACCAACACCGCCGATCTTGGCGGCGGCGCCGCGCGATCCCCCCTCAGAGATCGCCGCCAGCGCCAGCAGGCGCCGGGTTTGGTTGGCGTCCCGCGAGGCTTTCGCCAGCGCACGCAGGTGCGGCGCATCGTAATCCTCGCGAAGCCGTACCGGAGTCCTCATGGCGCCCTCCAACCCTTTGCCGAAGGGCATCACAGGGGCAGCGGTTTGAGAACCCTCGAAAAGGTCGTACTCAGCAGGATTTGGTATTAGGCGATATCGGCGCAAGCCGCCGGCGGCCCTCAAGCACATGGCGAGCAGAAGGCGGCCGAAACAGGTTTGTCGAGCCGTCTGGATTGCGCGCGGTTCCGGACGTTGCGGATGTCGAGCGTCGGCGTGTCAGCCTTTCTCACGCCGCCAGGCGCTGTTTCCGGATCAGCGCAAGGATCTCGCCGGCGGCCTGGGGGATGTTGGTGCCGGGGCCATAGATCGCGCTGACCCCGGCCTTTCTGAGAAAATCGTAATCCTTGGGCGGGATGACACCGCCGCAGATGACGAGGATGTCGTCCGCACCCTCGCGCTTCAACGCCGCAATCAGTTCGGGCACCAGGGTCTTGTGCCCGGCCGCGTGGGTCGAGACACCGACGAGGTGCACGTCGTTCTCGACCGCTTCGCGCGCCACTTCCTCGGGGGTCTGAAAGAGAGGTCCGATATCGACATCAAAGCCGATATCGGCAAAGGCGGTGGCGATGATCTTGGCGCCGCGGTCGTGACCGTCCTGGCCGAGTTTGGCGACCAGCATGCGCGGCCGGCGGCCCTCCTCCTGGGCAAAACGCTCGACCTCGCGCTGGACGCGGCGGAAATTCGCGTCATCCTGATAGGCGTCGCCATAGACGCCGGCGATCGTGCGGGTCAGGGCGCGATGGCGGCCAAAGACCGCGGCCAGCGCTTCCGAAATCTCGCCAACCGTGGCGCGGGCGCGGGCCGCCGCAATCGAGAGATCGAGAAGATTGCCTCCTGAGCCTGTCGCAGGGCCGCTCTCGGCCGCCTGTGTCAGTGCCGCCAGCGTCTCCCGGACACGCGCGGGATCGCGGCTCCTGCGCACCGCGGCGAGGCGGGCGATCTGGCGGGTGCGCACCGCGGCGTTGTCGATTTCGAGCAGTTCGACCGCCTGCGGCGCGCCCGACTGGTACTTGTTGACGCCGACGATCGCTTCCTCGGCGCGGTCGATGCGTGCCTGGCGGCGCGCCGCCGCCTCCTCGATCTTGAGCTTTGGCATCCCGGCCTCGACCGCGCGGGTCATCCCGCCCAGCGCCTCGACCTCGTCGATCAGCGCCGTCGCGGCGGCGGCCAGGGAGTGCGTCAGGCTCTCGAGGTAATAGCTGCCGCCGAGCGGATCGACGACATGGGGGATGCCGGTCTCCTCGGCGAGGATCAGTTGGGTGTTGCGGGCGATCCTGGCCGAGGCCGGGGTCGGCAGAGCGAGGGCCTCGTCAAAGGAGTTGGTGTGGAGTGACTGGGTGCCGCCGAGGACGGCGGCCAGCGCCTCGATCGTCGTGCGGATGATGTTGTTGTGCGGGTCCTGCGCAGTCAGGCTGACCCCCGAAGTCTGGCAATGCGTCCTGAGCGCCAGGCTCACCGGGTTCTGCGGCGCAAACTGCCGCATCAGGCGTGCCCACAGGAGCCGCGCCGCCCGCAATTTGGCGATCTCCATAAAGAAATTCATGCCGATACCAAAAAAGAACGACAGCCGCGGTGCAAATTCGTCGATCTCCAGACCGCGCGACAACGCCGCCCGCACGTATTCGATCCCGTCCGCAAGGGTGAACGCCAATTCCTGAACCGATGTCGCCCCGGCTTCTTCCATGTGATAGCCGGAAATCGAAATCGAGTTGAACTTCGGCATATGGTGCGCCGTGTATTCGATGATGTCGGCAACGATGCGCATCGAGGGGGCAGGCGGGTAGATGTAGGTGTTGCGGACCATGAACTCCTTGAGGATGTCGTTCTGGATCGTGCCCGACAGTTTGTCCTGCGGTACGCCCTGCTCTTCGCCGGCGACGATGAAATCGGCCAGCACCGGCAGAACGGCGCCGTTCATCGTCATGGAAACGCTCATGCGATCGAGCGGGATGCCGTCAAACAGGACCTTCATGTCCTCGACCGTGTCGATCGCGACACCGGCCTTGCCGACATCGCCCGCGACCCGCGGATGGTCGCTGTCGTAGCCGCGATGGGTGGCGAGGTCAAAAGCGACGGACAGCCCCATCTGCCCGGCCGCGAGGTTGTCGCGGAAAAAGCGGTTTGACTCCTCGGCGGTCGAAAAGCCGGCGTATTGCCGGATCGTCCACGGCCGGTTGGCGTACATTGTCGCCCGCGGGCCGCGCAGATAGGGCGGCAGTCCCGGCACCGCGCCCTGCCAGTCAAAGCCCTGCGCCGCGATCGCCGCGAGATCGGCCGCGGTGTAGAGCGGCTTGACCGTGATCCCCTCCGGCGTCGGCCAGTCGAGGTGCGACAGCGGCTTTCCCTTGAGGTCCTTTGCGGCCAGCGCGGCCCACCGCTCGGTCGTATCGTCCTCTTTCGCCATCCTGGCCTCCGGCGCGGTTGCCGCGCAGCGTGTCGCTTCCCGCACGGAGTATATGGCGGCAGTTCCGGCGAGGTCCAATCGACGCAGCGGCCAAAGCGTTGCGCGGGCGCAAGGTTGCTGGCAGGGTAGCCAAGGCTGATCTATGGAATCATTGCCCCATGCGCACGGCCTATACTCGCCTCTTTGCGGACCAATCCGGGGTGTCCCACTTCGAGGATTTCGATGTCGAATTGCTTCCGGGCTTTGCCGCTCCGCCCGCCGAGCCGGCCTACGCCGCGCCCTTCCTATCGACCGGGCAATGCTCGTGGCTCGGCGGCACGCCCGAGTGGAAAGGCGACATCCCGCATCCGGTCCCGCGCCGGCTGTTGTTCGTCTATGTTCGGGGGGAAACCGAGATCACCGCCGGCGACGGCGCCGTTCGCCGCTTTGGAGCGGGGAGCGTGCTGCTGGCCGAGGACACCTGGGGCACAGGGCATGCCTCCCGCGTGATCGGTGGCGGGGACTGCATCGGACTGGTCTTCGCGTTGCCCGAAGGAGCCGGTTAGCCCGTCGCGCCGGAACGGCGCAACGTGTGGCGGAAGACCAGCGCCGCGGTCAGCAGCAGGACGGCGTTCGCCTGATGGGCAACGGCGAGCGGGATCGGGACGACGAGCAGCAAGATCGAGACGCCGAGCGCTACCTGGAGAAGGACGACGGCAAGAAGCGCGCCGAGCGCTCCCTTTGCCGGCCTTGGCAGACGCGCGCAGAGCCCGGCCGCCGCCAGGCAGACGATCGCGGTCAGGGTCGTGTAGGCGAGAATGCGGTGATCAAACTGGACCGCCGCGACATTGGCAAACCAGTTGAGCCAGAACGGGTGCAGCCGGGCGTAGCTCGCCGGCACAAACCGGCCGTCCATTAAGGGGAAGGTGTTGTAGACGAGACCGGCGTGGAGACCGGCGGTAAAGCCGCCGGCGGCGATCGTCACGGCGACCAGCGCGAGCACCGCCTCCGCCGCGCGCCGCCAGCGTGGGGCGGGGGCGTCATGCGAGGCCGGGCCGCGCGCCAGCGAGAGCCCCACCCACAGGATCGCCGCATAGATCAGAAGCGCCAGCGCGAGATGGGCGACGAGGCGGTACTGGCTGACCGAGATGCGGTGCACAAGACCGCTTTCGACCATGTACCAGCCGAGCGCGCCCTGCGCCCCGCCCAAGAGAAAGATGCCAAAGAGCGGCGGCCCGAGCCGTCTTGGCAGCCGCTGCCGCACCAGAAAATAAAGGAGCGGCAGGATGAAGACAAAACCGATCAGCCGTCCCCACAGCCGGTGCAGATACTCCCAGAAAAAGATCCATTGGAACTGGCCGAGCGTCATCCCGTAATGGATTGCATCATATTGCGGGATGGCCTTGTAGCGGTTGAATTCGGTCATCCATTCGGCGTGCGAGAGCGGCGGGATGACGCCGATGACCGGCTGCCATTTGGTGATCGACAGACCGGACTGGGTCAGCCGGGTGATACCGCCGAGGATCACCATGACCAGGATCATCGCGCAGCAGCAGAACAGCCACGCGGCGACCGGAGCCGGAGAGGACTCGGCCCGTACCCGCGGGACCGCCGCGCGCCGCGCCGCCGTCGAGAAAACAGACACGCCCGCGCCTCATCGCTGCCGCATCAACGCCTTGGGCATCAACGTCCCGGCGGCGCAGGGTGCGCGCCCAGCGCCGCGCCGGCAAGCGGCGCGATGCCGCGCCGGCGGCCCTAATGCAGACTGTGCGAAACCCGGACGTGGCGAAAGCGCGCCGATCCCGAGAGCCGTGCCTGACCGATCCTGACCGAATGCAGTCGGCCCTCGATGTGGCTCTGCCAGAATTCGAGAAACTGGCGCAGGTTGGGATAATCCGGCGCGCAGTCGAGGTGCTGCCAGACAAAGCTCTGCAGCAGGGCGGGGTGATCGGGGAGGTGATACAGGATCTCGGCGGTGGTCAGACGGTAATCTCGCAGTTGCGGTTCGCGCTCGCTCATCGTGTCGCCTCCGGCATGCTTCTGCTGCCTGAACTGCGAGGATGCTGCCGGCGATCCGCGGAGGCAATCAAAAATCCAAATCTTTCAACATCTTGTCAGCCGTTGGGGAGGAGTGCTGCCAAGCCGCAACGGTCTCTCCCCTTGCGGCGGTCGCGTCCCGGGCTAGATAGTAGCGGGCAGAAATTCCTGGCGATCCTGCCGCCTGCCCGAGACCTCACGCGATGCAGCGGGTTCTGTCAGCGCTTGTGCTCCTGTGCGGAGCCGCTCTTCCGGGTCTTGGCGTCCCAGGACCGGCCTGGGCCGGTGCACCGTTTGCCGCGCTTGTCCTCCCGAGCCTCGCGCCGATGCTGGCGCGGATCACGCCGGGAGTGGTCGGCGTCTCGGTGCGCGGTCAGGTCGAAGAACAGAACCCCCTGTTGCAGGACCCGTTCTTCCGCCAGTTCTTCAACTTGCAGCAGCCGGTCGAGCAGGAGTTCCAGGCCACCGGCTCGGGCGTCATCGTCGATGCGCAGCGTGGCTATGTCCTGACCAACTATCATGTCATCAAGAACGCCACCAGTATCGCCGTCACCACCAAGGACAACCGGCGGTTCCGGGTCCGGCTTCTCGGTGACGATCCGCAGACCGACATCGCCGTGCTGCAAATCCCGGCCGAGGGTTTGACCGCGGTGCCGATGGGCAACTCTGACGCTTTGCGGGTCGGCGATTTTGTCCTGGCGATTGGCAACCCGTTTGGCCTCGGCCAGACTGTCACCTCGGGCATTGTCAGCGCGCTCGGCCGCACCGGCCTCGGCATCGAGGGCTACGAGGACTTCATCCAGACCGACGCCTCGATCAATCCCGGCAATTCGGGCGGGCCGCTGGTCAATCTCGCCGGGCAGGTGGTCGGCATCAACACCGCGATCCTGGCACCGAGCGGCGGCAATATCGGCATCGGCTTTGCCATCCCGATCAACATGACGCGCCGCGTCATGGACGAGATCATCCGCACCGGTCATGTCGAGCGCGGCCGCATCGGGGTCGAGATCCAGGACCTGACGCCGACCCTTGCTGAGGCCCTTGGCACTCACGCGACCCAGGGCGCGGTCATCGCCCGCGTTCTGCCGGGATCGCCCGCCGCGCGCGCCGGGCTGGAGCCGCGCGATGTCGTCGTCGCCGTCAACGGCGTGCCGGTGACGAGCAGCGCCGCGCTCAGGGACCGCATCGGTCTCGCGCAGGTTGGCGCGGTCGTCGCTCTGACGGTCGATCGCGGAGGCAGCGAATACACCGTCCGGGTGCGCATCGGGACGGCGACGGCCTCCCGCGCAACGCGTTGATCTGCGATGGCGGCATCACGAACGCCCTATGAGGTGCTTGGCGTCAAGCGGGACGCGAGCGCGGACGAGATCCGCAAGGCTTATCGCAAGCTCGCCAAGGAGTTCCACCCTGATCTGAACCCGGGCAAACCCGCCGCCGAGGCGCGTTTCAAGGAGATCTCGGCAGCCTACGATCTGCTCTCCGACGCGGAGAAACGGGGACGCTATGATCGCGGCGAGATCGACGAGAGTGGCGCCGAGCGCCCGCGCACCTATTACCGTCCGCACGCCGAGGGCCGGGAAGGATGGAAATATGGTCCCGAGGGTGAGGTCGATATCGGTGATCTCGATGATCTGTTCGCTGCCTTTGGCGCCCGCGGGCGTCGGCGCGGCGGTCAGGGCGGCGCGGGCTTTGCGATGCGCGGCGGCGACCGGCAATTCTCCCTGACCGTCGATTTTGTCGAGGCCGCGACCGGTGGCACAAAGCGGCTGTCGCTGTCACCCGAGGAAACGCTCGATGTGACGATCCCGGCCGGGATCGAGGACGGGCAGGTGTTGCGCTTGCGCGGCAAGGGCGGACCCGGTCTCGGCGGTGGTCCGCCGGGCGATGCGCTGATCGAGGTCCGTGTGCGTCCGCACCTGCTGTTCCGCCGCGTCGGCGATGACATCCATCTCGACCTGCCGGTCAGCCTCGCCGAGGCGGTGCTGGGGGCGCGGGTCACGGTGCCGACCGTCACAGGCCCGGTGGCGATGACGATCCCCAAGGGATCGGACACCGGCACGCAGTTGCGCCTGCGCGGCAAGGGCATCCAGCACGGCGCGGGCGGCAATCGCCGGGAAGGGGACCAATACGTCACCTTGAAGGTCGTGATCGGCGCCAGCGGCGATCCCGATCTGGCCAAATTTCTTGAAGATTGGGCGGCGCGGAACCGCGTCGATCCGCGCCGGGGGATGCCGTCGGAATGAGGGCGCGATGACGCTTGACGAACTCCTGGCTCGCCATTCCGGGCTTGAACGGCAAGAGATCCGCGGCTGGATCGCCGAGGGCTGGGTACGGCCCGAGCGCTCCGGCGATGTCTGGAATTTTGCCACGGTCGATGTCGCGCGGGTCGAACTGATCCTCGAAATCCGCCGCGAATTCGCGATTGAGGAGGATGGGCTACCGCTTGTCCTCAGCCTGCTCGATCAGGTCTATGCCCTGCGCCGGCAGATGGGCCGGTTGTGCGAGGCGCTCGCGGCCCAGCCGCCCGAGGTGCAGCAGGCGCTGCGGCAGGCGCTGCAACCCACGAAATGAACGCGGCGTTGCGTTGGAGCCGATTGCGTATTGGAGTGTAGGGTGGAAAAGCTGCTCCAGCGAGAGCCGGAGCGGCGCATTCCGCCGCTTTGCGGCGGTGGCGGAATACGCTCCGCTTTTCCGCCCCACGATCCTGCTCTAACCCCCCCCCCCGCAGTGCGGGAGAGGAGCTTTCTCACAAGGTCTGAAACCGGGCGCGGGCGGCGCGTTCGAGCGCCGTGGCGACCAGCCGGTCGAGGGCGAGGCGGTCGCGCAGCAGGGCGAGGACGCTGAGTTCGTCCGGATTGGCCTTGCCGTCGGCGGCGACAAGATCGCAGGCGATCGCATAGGCGGTCTCGCGCAAGCGCGCCGGCAGGGCTCCCTTGATCGCCGAGAGGGTCGCCTCGATCCCGTTTTCGCCCGCCAGCAGTTCGGCGCAATCGTTCAACAGGTCCGGCAAGTCCGCGCGGTCAAAATCCTGGAACACCGGCAGATGGCCGACAATGTCGCCGATCGCCTGCAACTCGGCCTCGGCCATCTCGCGGGCGGCGCCCGAGACGATCACCATCGTGTAGATCAGCGCGCGGTGAGGGTCGAGCATCGGTCCCCTTTTCTCCGAACGACGGACCGCTCTCTATCAGCCCGCAGGCGCGCTGTCGAGAAAGTGCGCCGTCGCCTCGACCGCCGCGGCGAGCGGAACGCGGGCGATCGGCACGCCCTCCGGAAAGGCGGCGAGAAGACGCGAGGGCAGGGCGCGGTCGAGGATGGCAAAGACGCCGCGATCGTTGGCCCGGCGGATCAGCCGCCCGTAGGCTTGGCGCAACCGCCCGCGGGTGATGCGGTCCTCGTACTGGGCGCCGCCAAAGACCGGTTTTTTGGCGCGGTGCAGGATGTCCGGGCGCGGCCACGGCACCCGGTCAAAGACGATGAGGCGCAGCGAGCGGCCCGGCACGTCGACGCCGTCGCGCACCGCGTCGGTGCCGAGGAGGCACGAATCCTCCTCGGCGCGAAAGATATCGACGAGCGTCGCCGTGGACATCGCCTCGACATGCTGCGCCAGGAGCGGGATGCCGCGCGCTTCGAGAACCGGGGCGATGCGCTCATGCACCGCCTTGAGCCGCGCAATCGCGGTGAAGAGGCCGAGCGCGCCGCCCTTTGCCGCCGCGAACAGCGCAGCATAGGCCGCCGCCAACTGGCCCGGATCGTCGCGCGGGATGTCGGTGACGATCAACACGCGGGTCTGCGCCGCGTAGTCAAAGGGCGAGGCGATCTGCGCGGCGAGTGGGCGATGGGGCAGGTGGCGCAGTCCGGTCGTCATCTCGGCCGCCGCGAACGCGCGCTCCGGATCGGCAGCGCCGTCGGTCAGGGTCGCCGAGGTCACGACCACCCCATGCGCCGGCATCGCCACCAGCCGGGCAAAAGGGATGCCGGGATCGATCCAGCCGCGGTTGAGCGCCACATCGGTCTCGATCCCATCGCTGCGGTCGAGCGCCAGCCATTCCACCGTTTCGGGCTGCACTGGCGCGTCGAGATCGCGCAGCAGTTGGCACCAGGCCCCGATCTGCATCGCACCGCGCCGGTCGAGGCCGCGGATCGCCGCATCGAGACGCTGGCGCAATGTCGGATCGGGCGGGCTTTCGGGGTCTTCGAGGCGCCGGCGCAGCGCCGTCGCGAGCGCGGCGAGCGCGGCGGCGAGCCGTTCGAGACCCTTGGCGAGGGCGAGCGCCGCCTCGGCGAGACCCTCGATCGGCGGCCGCGCCTCGACTTCGAGACCATAGCCGGCATCCCCGCCGCCGCGCGGGCCGAGGGTGGCGCGGGCCAGCACCTGTTGCCGCGCGAGCGCGAGAAACCGCTCAAAATCCGACAACGGGTGGTCTTCCACGGCGCGCCCGCCCCAGCCTTCGGCGGGGAGGACGCGGGCGGCGGCGAGCGCCTCGAAGAGCGCCTTTTCTCCCGCCTCGTCGGTCTCGACCAGATCGCCGATGCGCCGGCGCAGCCCGCGCGCACGCGAGCGGCCGCCCGAGGAACCCAGGAGCTCGGCGCCGACGATCCAGCGCCGCAATTCGCGCCCCTCGTGCCCCGACAGGCGCACGGCAAACGCCGCCGCCGCGGCGTCCAGAAGATGATGGCCCTCGTCAAAGACATAGCGGGTCGGCACGGTCGCATCGTCGAGACCGCCCAAGGCGGCCTGCGCCATGACGAGCGCGTGATTGGCGACGACGATGCGGGCGTGGCGGGCCTTGCGGATGTTCTTCTCGACAAAGCAGCGGCGGAAATGCGGGCAGGCCGAGTGGATGCACTCGCCGCGCCGGTCGGCAAGACCGCCCGTCCGCCCGCGCCCGATCAGTTCGGCGAGCCAGCCCGGAAAGTCGCCGGCCATGATGTCGCCGGCCTCGGTCGCGGCGATCCAGCGGGCGATCAGACCGAGTTGCGCGGCGGCGCGGCCGCGTCCCGCGGCGGTGCCGACCGCCTCCTCGTAATTCAACAGGCAAAGAAAATTCTCGCGGCCCTTGCGGATGGCGACCTGGCGGCGCTTGTCGTCGGGATCGGGATAGAGGCGGTCGAGTTCGGCTGCGATCTGGCTCTGCAGATTGCGGGTATAGGTCGAGATCCACACCGACCCGCCGTTCCGTTCCGCCCACAGGCTCGCCGGCGCGAGATAGCCGAGGGTCTTGCCGACGCCGGTGCCGGCCTCGGCGAGGATCGCGTGCGGCCGGTCCGGTTCGGCGCGCGGCAGAAAGGCGGCGGTGACCGCGGCGGCATAATCGGCCTGGGTCGGCCGCGGCTCGGCGCCGTCGCCCAAGAGCGCCGCAAGGCGAGTGCGCGCCTCGTCCGGCGTCACCGGCGCATGGCCGGCGGGCGGCGCGGGAGCGCTCTCGGGCCATTCCGGCAGCGTCGTCCACGCGCGCAGCCCGGACGCGCGTTTCAGCGCATCCGGCGCGGCCTCGGGCAAGGCGGCCAGTACCGCCGGACCCCACGGCCAGCCGCCGCGCGCCATCGCCGCGGCAATGGCGCGGGCTTCGGGGTCGCTGTCCGCGGCGAGCGTTTCGAGGAGCGTGCGCGCCGCCCCGAGAAGGACGACGCAAGCGTCCGCCGCGCAGCGCGGCGGGACGAGTCCCAGCGCCTCGGCGAGACCGCGCGGCGTCGGCACGCAAAAGCGGGCGGGATGGACAAAGGCGAACAGTTCGAGCAGATCGAGCGCCGGGAACAGCGGCAGATCGAGCCGGCGCGCGGTGGCGCGCAGATGACACAGCATCGGCGTCGCCTCCTCGATGCGGCGGCGCGCCTCTTCGCGGGCGAGCGCGGCGATCTCGCCGTCGGGGGTCAGCCACAGCACCTCGCGAAACCCGGCATGAAGGACCGGGGCCTCTGGCACCAGCGTTCGCATTTGCTGCCGAGATTGCTTCGTCTCTCCATTCCCCGCAATGACAGTCCTCCCGCTTCTCATTGTCATTGCGGGCGCAGCGACGCAATCTCGCCGAAGCGCCCCCGGCGAGGCCCGCACGGATGCCCGATCTCTACCCGCTGATCCGACCGGTCCTGCGCCTTTTGCCGGCCGAGAGCGCGCACCACCTGTCGCTTGCCGCTCTGGCGGCAGGATTGGGAACCTGGTTGCAGGATCGCGCCGCCGCGCCCGATCCGCCGATTCTCGGGCAGCGGCTCTTTGGCCTCGATTTCCCAAACCCGATCGGGCTGGCCGCCGGCTATGATAAGGACGCGCGGGTGCCGGACGCGCTGCTGCGCCTCGGTTTTGGCTTTGTCGAGACGGGCACGGTAACACCGCGCCCGCAGCGCGGCAATCCCAGGCCGCGCCTCTATCGCCTGGACGAGGACCGGGCGGTGATCAACCGCATGGGGTTCAACAGCGCCGGTCTCGACGCGGCTCTCGCGCGGCTCGCCCGCCGGCAGGAGCGGCCCGGCATCGTCGGCCTCAATCTCGGCGCAAACCGCGACAGCGGCGACGCCGCCGCCGATTACGAGAAAGGGGTGCGCCGCGCCGCCGGTCTCGCGCACTATCTCGTCGTCAATGTATCCTCGCCAAACACGCCGGGATTGCGCGCCTGGCAGCGCCGCGCCGCGCTTGCGGCGCTGCTCGACCGGCTGCACCGGGTGCGCGCGGCGAGCCTTCGCCCGGTTCCTCTTTTTGTCAAAATCGCGCCCGATCTCACGGCAGAGGAATGTCGGGACATCGCCGAGGTCGCACTGGCCACCGGCCTTGACGGGCTGATCGTCGCGAATACGACGATCGCGCGCCCCCCCGGTCTCAAAAGCTGTCATGCCCAGGAGGCAGGCGGTCTCAGCGGGCGGCCGCTGTTTGCACCCGCAACCGCGCTTCTTGCCGAAATGTATCGCTTGACCGAAGGCCAAGTGCCGCTGATCGGCGTTGGCGGGGTCGCCGGGGCCGCCGACGCCTATGCCAAGATCCGGGCCGGCGCCAGCCTGGTGCAGGTCTATACCGCCCTCGTCTTTGCCGGCCCAGCCCTTGTCGGGCGGATCAAGCGCGGGCTTGCCGAGCGGCTGCGCACGGACGGCTATGCCACTGTCGCCGAAGCCGTCGGCGCCGCTTCCAAGGGCGGCCGCTAATCCGGGCGCTCAGCCCCGCTCGCCCGCGAGACCGGGCGCGCAGGTGTCGCCGTCCGCGCGCGCGCTCCCCACCACTTCGCCAAACTCGGCCAGCGTCTCGCATTCGTGAATGCGGTAGCGCGGGTTGGAGGCATATTCGGCGACCAGAACCTTGCGGTCGTGGATCGCTTCCTCGACGCGGCGATAGCGGAACGAGGCTCTGACCCCGTCGGCGCGCGTAAACGTCTCGTAGCAATACCCGCCGTTGCGTTCGATGACCGGTCCGATGAATAGATCCGTGATTTGCATCGTCGTTCCAACACGAAAGCCACTCCCTCCATCCGTGGGTGGAAGGTTGCCTTTTGTCATCGCCTGTGGGGCGTTTGAGAGGGGCTTTGATCCGCCCATCCTCACTTCCTTGAACAGCATCCTAGAACGGCGCGTTCCCGCCCCTCGCGCGAATTTCGCGCCGGCCAAATTTCGCGCCAACCCGGGCCGGGCGTTGCCGCGCACCCGATACGATATGATACGATCCGATCCGGGATTGCGCTTACGGCACCGCATGACAATTCGCCTGATCGACCGGCTCGGCGAGATCGCCCCGTACTATGACGGCTTCATACTCGATCTGTGGGGGGTCCTCCATGACGGCCTCGCGCCCCTGCCGGGCGCGCTCGAATGTCTTGCCGCGCTTAGGGATAGCGGCAAGCGGATCGTGCTTCTGTCAAATGCGCCGCGGCGTGCGGCCGATGTCGTCGAGCGGATTGCGCGAATCGGCGTGCCGCCACTCTACGATCACGTGATGTCATCGGGAGAGGAGGCGTGGCTCTGCCTGTCCCGCCGCGACGATCCGTTCTACGCGAAGCTGGGGCGGCGCGTTCTGCACATCGGTTCCGAGCGCGACCTCGGTATCCGCGAGGGGCTGGCGCTCGACTTTGTCGAGACCGTCGCCGCGGCGGACTTCATCCTCAATACCGGACCGGCCGGCTGGGACGACCGTCTGGAGGATTACGCGCCGGTGCTCGACGCGGCCCGCGCGCGCGCTCTGCCGATGGTCTGCGCCAACCCGGATCTGGTGGTCATGCGCGGGCGCACGCTCCATCTCTGCGCCGGGGCGCTGGCGCAGCACTATGAAGAATCGGGCGGCACCGTGCGCTGGCACGGCAAGCCCTACCCTTCGATCTACAGCGCCTGTCTCGCCCTCCTCGGGATTGAGGATCGCGCCCGCATCCTGGCGATCGGCGACAGTCTGCGCACCGACATCGCCGGTGCCGCCGCCGCCGGTCTCGACAGCCTGTTTGTGACCGGCGGCATCCACGCCGAGGAGTTTGGCGTCGGCATTCCCGACCCCGAGCGCGTCGCCGCAGCCTTTGCCGCGTTGCCGTACCGTCCGGCCGGCGTCACCGGCACTCTGCGCTGGTAGGGGATCAGTCGGCCGGCTTGCGCACGATCGCCTGGCGCAGACCGGTCTCATAGCCGAGCGCCTCGGCGGAGAGCAGCGCCCCGCCGCCTTTGCTCCTGCGCACGAGACCCTTGCGTTCGAGCGCCACCCACACGGCCGGATTGCCGAGACCGGTGGCGTCGCGCGCGGCAACGACCGTCTCGCCGAGGTGAAAATGGTCACCGTGCGGGCTGGGCAAGACCGTGATGAGCACGCTGCCCGGCTCCTCGCCGGGGCGCGCATAGTCCGGCACGCGGGCGAGTTCCTGCAACAGGGTCAGGGTGCGAAGCTGCAACGGGTTGAGCCGGAGGGGGTTGTGGCGCGGCGGCATCACGCGGGCTCGGGCAGGGGCGGGTGGAACGGCACGGCGGAAGCGGCCGTGCGGGCGCGGCGCGCGCGCTCGCGGCTGCGTCCGCCCCAGCGCAGATCGGCGACCAGCGGCAGGTGATCGGAGGCCAGTCGCGCGAGCGGCGAACGGTACACCAGAACCTCGCTCAACACCGCCGGTCCCGCGGCGTAGATGCGGTCAAGCGGCAGGACCGGCAGCCAGGACGGGAAGGTGCGCGGGACGGCGCCGGGGCCGAGGCGGCGATCAAGCGCGCGCAGACAACCGCGGCGTCCCCGCCACTCGTTGAGATCGCCCATCAGCAGCACCGCGTGCGGCTCGGGGCGATCGCCGGCCGGGGCTTCGCCAAGCGCCGCCATCAGTCGGCCGGTCTGCCAGCGCCGCTCGGCAAGCCGCAGGCCAAGATGCGTTGCCAGCACGCGCAGCACGCGCTCGCCGACGAGAAGATCGGCGTCGATCGCGCCGCGCGGCTCGTAATCACCGACCGAGAGATCGATCGTGCGCACCGACAGCACCGGGAAGCGCGTCAGAATGGCGTTGCCAAAGCGGCCGGGGCGCTCGCTGAGGGCGCGACCGGCGACGACCGTGAGACCGGTCGCCTCGCCGAGATAGGCCCACTGGTCGGCAATGGGATCGCGCCGCCGGCGGGCATCGACCTCTTGCAGACAGGCGATGTCGGGGCCGATTTCGCGCAGCACGGCGGCGATTCGCGCCGGATCGCGCCGCCCATCGACGCCGACGCAGGTATGGATGTTGTAGGTCGCCACCCGCAGCGTCGGAAATCCGGCGGCGAGCGGAGCAAAGAGCGGCAGATGGGCGCGGTCGTCCGGCATCATCCGGCTCCGGCCGCGACAATCGCAGGATGGGGGGCGGCAGCTTCGCGCGCTATGTTGAACCTTGTCATCACGGCAGATCCGGGAAAGGCGGCATGCCCGCCGCCGCGTTCCGGCAGTGAGGAACGATACTCTCAGGCGACACTCTTATAGGACTCCGGCACGGCTGGACGCATCAGGAGAAGACACATGTTGAGAGGCAGGAGCGCGATCGTCACCGGCTCGACCAGCGGCATCGGCCGCGCCATTGCCGAGGCCCTGGCGGCCGAAGGGTGCGGGCTGATGCTGAACGGCTTTGGCGATCCCGGCGAAATCGCCGCCCTGCGGGAGGAAATCGCGCGCCGCTACGGGGTCGCGGTCGCCTATTCGCCGGCCGACATGGGAAAGCCCGCGGAAATCCGCGATCTCGTCGCCGAGGCCGCGCGGCAGTTTGGCGGGATCGACATTCTCGTCAACAACGCCGGTATCCAGCACGTCGCCAAGGTGGTCGATTTCCCCGAGGAGCGCTGGGACGCCGTTCTTGCGATCAACCTTTCCGCTGCCTTTCACGCCATCAAGGCGGTCTTGCCGCACATGCTGGCGCGGGGCTGGGGGCGGATCATCAACATCGCCTCGGCGCACGGTCTTGTCGCCAGCGGCGAGAAGGCGGCCTATGTCACGGCCAAGCACGGTCTCGTCGGGTTGACCAAGGTGGTGGCGATCGAGACCGCCAATCAGGGCATCACCTGCAACGCGATCTGTCCCGGCTGGGTGCTGACGTCGCTGGTCGCGCGGCAGATCGAAGCGCGCGCGGCGCGCGAAGGCATCCCGGTCGAGGCGGCGTGCGCCGATCTGGTGCGCGAGAAGCAGCCGATGCTCGCCTATACGACCCCGGAAAAGATCGGTGCGCTCACCGTCTTTTTGTGCGGCGAGGCGGCGGCGACGATGACCGGCGCTGCTGTGCCGATCGACGGCGGCTGGACCGCGCAATAAGAGGCTCATGCCAGCGGTGCCGCGTGCGCCATGCGCCGGTGCTCCTGCACATCGAGGTGGCAGAAGGCGGCGGAGAGCAGCGGCGCGGCCATGCCGAGGGCGCGCGCGCGGTGCAGCATATCGCCGAGGACCGCATCCGCCTCGGTGCGCGCTCCGGCTTCGAGATCGCGCCGCATCGAGGCGCTGAAATTGCTGCCGCGCTCGGTCAGGAGCGCCCGGCACTGGGCACGCGGCTGCGGGCGCGGCGGAACGCCCGACCGGGTGGCAACCTCTTCGCATTCCGCGATCAGCGCCAGCATCAGGCTCTCGCCGTCCGCCGCTTGCATGATCTCGCCGACCGAACCGCGCATCAGGCAGGTCATGCCGGCGAGGGCGGTGATCATCACAAACTTTTCCCACATGTCAGAGAGGATGGCTGCGCTCGCCGTGGCGGCGACACCGGCGGCCGCGAACAGCCGTGCGATCGCCTCCACCCGCTCGCTGACGCCTCCCGAGCGCTCGCCAAAGGCCAGCGCGGCCGCGCGGTTGAGATGACGGATGATGCCCTCCGGCGTCAAGGTGGCGGCGATATAGGCGACCCCGCCCAGCACCGGCGCGGGTCCAAAGGCGGCGTCGAGGCGGTCGAGGTGCCGCATCCCATTGAGCAGCGGCAGGATCGCCGAATCGGGTCCGACCCCCGGGCCGATCGCGGCGATCGCCGCATCGAGATCATAGGACTTTGCGGTTAAAAGAATGGTATCAAAAGGGCCGGGGACGGTCTCGGCGGTGACGGTTTTGGCCGGCAGGCGCAGATCGCCGAGCGGACTTTGGACGACAAGGCCGTGCCGCTTCAACGCGGCTTGCCGCGCCGGGCGCACTAGAAAACTGACATCGGCCCCGGACGCGGCCAGCCGCCCGCCAAAATAGCCGCCAAGCGCACCGGCGCCGAGCACGAGAATCCGCATCGCCATCGCCGCGCCGCATCCTCTTTTGCAAAGGTGGCGGCACACTAGCGGAGCCGCCGGCGCTTGTAACCGGTATTCGGGTGCGTGCGGGTTTTGGGGCTGCGGACTTGACCACCGGCGCGCTCGGCCTTAAGCCCGCCGCCATGCGCGACCCGAAACACGCCGCCTTTGCCGGCCGCCTCGTCATCGTCGGATTTGGCAGCATCGGCCAGGGCGTTTTGCCGCTCCTGATGCGCCATATCGAGATCCGGCCCGCGCAGATCGCGATCATCACCGCCGAGCCGCGCGGGCGCGCGGTCGCCGCCGAATACGGCATCGAATTTATCGAGACGGCGCTGACCCGCGCAAACCTCCAGGCGATGCTGGAGCCAAGGCTCGGCCCCGGCGATTTTCTGCTCAACCTTGCGGTCGAGGTGTCAAGCCTCGCGCTGATCGAGTTGTGCCGCGAAAAGGGTGCGCTCTATCTCGACACCTGCATCGAGCCGTGGCCGGGCGGGTATACCGATCCGGCGCTGCCGGCCGCGGCGCGCTCGAACTACACCCTGCGCGAGGGCGTGCTAGCCCTGCGCCGAACGCATCCCGGCGATCCGACCGCGGTGCTGACGCACGGCGCCAATCCCGGCCTTGTCTCGCATTTTGTCAAGCAGGCGCTTCTCGACATCGCCGCCGCGGCAGGGTTCGCCCGACCGGCGCCGCAAGCCCGCACCGAATGGGCATCGCTCGCCCGGGAACTCGGCGTCAAGACCATTCATATCGCCGAGCGCGACACCCAGGTCGCGGCGCTGCCAAAGGCGCCCGGCGAATTTGTCAACACCTGGTCGATCGACGGTTTTGTCAGCGAAGGCTCGCAACCGGCCGAACTCGGCTGGGGCACGCATGAGCGGCATTTTCCCCCCGACGGGCGGCGCCACGAGAGCGGCTGCGGGGCGGCGATCTATCTCTCGCGGCCGGGGGCGGCGACGCGGGTGCGCAGTTGGACCCCGCTCGAAGGCCCCTATCACGGCTTTCTGATCACCCACAGTGAGTCGATCTCGATCGCCGATTTTCTGACGCTGCGCCGGGGCGGGATGGTGCTCTACCGCCCGACCTGCCACTATGCCTACCACCCTTGCGACGACGCGGTCCTGAGCCTGCACGAATACGCCGGCAAGAACTGGCAGGTGCAGCCGCGCCAGCGGCTGATGATGGGCGAGATCACCGAAGGGATCGACGAGCTCGGCGTTCTGTTGATGGGCGCGGCGAAGGGCGTCTACTGGTACGGCTCGCGCCTCACCATCGCCGAGGCGCGGCGGATCGCGCCGCACAACAATGCGACCTCGCTGCAAGTGACCGCGGCCGTCTTGGGCGGCGCGATCTGGGCGATCGAGCACCCGCGCGCCGGCATCGTCGAGCCGGAGGAGATGGATTTTGCCCGCGTCCTCGACATCGCCCGGCCCTATCTTGGCGAGATGGTCGGGGCGTGGGGAGACTGGACACCGCTAAAGGACCGCGAGCGCCTGTTCGCGGAGGATCTCGACCGCGATGATCCCTGGCAGTTCAAGAACATCCGGGTGGTTTGAGGAGGTGCGGAACAGAGATGCGGTTGACATATTTTCGCCAGAGTAATATGTCTTGACATATGAATGAACGCACGACCGTCCGGCTCCCTGAGGAACTTTTGCGGCGCGCCAAGCACAAGGCGCTCGCCGAGGGACGGACCCTCACCGCCCTGATCGAGGAAGGGCTGCGTCGTGTCGTGGCCGAACCGAAACCGGAGCAGACGGCGCGGTCCTTGCCGCGGATCAGCAAGGCCAAGGGAGGTCTGATGCCGGGGATTGATCTGGCGGCGCCTTCGGCTCTTCAGGACAGTGAGGATCTCGCCGAACTCGGGCGCATGAAGCACTTTGCGTGATCCTGCCGGACGTCAATGTCCTGATCTATGCCTTCCGCGCGGATCTGCCGCAGCACGCGATCTGCCGGCCGTGGCTCGCGAGCGTCGTGTTGAGCGAGGCGCGCTTCGGCCTGTCGCCTGCGGTACTGAGCGCCGTCGTGCGGATTACCACCAACCCTCGGGCGTTTGTGACGCCCAGCGGCCTCGACGAGGCGTTCGGGTTCTGCGAAGACCTTCTCGGGCAGCCGCATTGCGAGATTGTGGAACCCGGCGAGCGGCATTGGGACATTTTCAGGCGGTTGTGCCTCGCGACCGACACGCGGGGTCCGCGCGTCAGCGATGCCTGGTTTGCCGCGCTCGCGATCGAGCGGGGTTGCGAGTGGATCACGTTCGATCGCGACTATGCGCGCTTTCCGGGATTGCGATGGAGCGTGCCTTCGCCGCCCGCCGGGTGAGGAGACCTGCCTGCAACCGGAACGGTCTTCGCCCGGAAGTTCAATGCCGGAAATGGCGGGTCCCGGTGAACACCATCGCGATCCCGGCCTTGTCGGCGGCGGCGATGGCTTCGCCGTCGCGGCGCGAGCCGCCGGGCTGAAGGATCGCCGTCGCGCCGGCGGCGATCGCCGCCTCGACCCCGTCGGCAAACGGGAAAAAGGCGTCCGAGGCAAGGACCGAGCCCCGCGTCGGGGGGGTGGTCAACCCCGCCGCGCGGCCCGCCTGCGCCGCCTTCTCGGCAGCGAATACGACGCTGTCAACCCGGCTCGGCTGGCCGGCGCCGATGCCGACCGTGGCGCCGTCGCGGGCAAAGACAATGGCGTTCGACTTGACGTGCTTGGCGACGATCTCGGCAAATAGCAGATCGGCGATCTCCCGCTCGGTCGGCGCGCGCCGGGTCGCGACGCGCAGATCCGCGCGCCGGCTTCCAAGCGTGTCGCGCTCCTGGACGAGCAGCCCGCCCGCCACCGAGCGCAAGGTCTGACCCGCCGCGTCGGGGTCCGGTACGCCGCCGGTGACAAGGACGCGCAGCACGGATCTTCTGGCGAGGAGCGCCGCGGCCTCGTCATCGATTGCGGGCGCGATCACGACCTCAGCGAACAGATGCCCGATCGCCTCGGCGGTGGCGGCGTCGAGCGTGCGGTTGACGGCGACGATGCCGCCATAGGCGCTCAAGGGATCGCAGGCGAGCGCCTTGTCCCAGGCGTCGCGCAAGGTGGCGCCGAGCGCGGCGCCGCAGGGGTTGGCGTGCTTGATGACGGCGACCGCCGGAGGGGCGAATTCGGCGACCAGGGCAAAGGCGGCATCGGCGTCGGCATAGTTGTTGTAGGACAGTTCCTTGCCCTGCACCTGCCGGGCCGTGGCGACACCCGGGCAAGGGCCGCCGGTGCGGTAGAAGGCGGCGTGCTGGTGCGGGTTCTCGCCATAGCGCGGTCGCGCCGCGAGCCGGGCGGCAATCACCAGGGTCTCGGGAAACGCGATCCCTTGTTCCCGCGCCAGCCACACCGCGACCGCCGCGTCATAGGCGGCGGTCAGGGCAAAAGCCTTGTGCGCCAGGGCGCGCCGTGTCGCGAGGCTGAGCGCGCCGTCATGGGCGGCGAGTTCGGCGAGGATTGGCTCATAATCGCCCAGGTCGATCACAACCGCGACACCGGCATGGTTCTTGGCGGCGGCGCGGATCAGCGCCGGGCCGCCGATGTCGATGGTTTCGAGGCATTCCTCAAACCCGGCGCCGGCGGTGACGGTCTCGGCAAACGGATAGAGGTTGCAGACGAGAAGATCGATCGGCGCGATCCCGTGCGCCTCGATCGCGGTCCTGTGATCGGGGCGGTCGCGCCGCGCCAGGAGGCCGCCATGGATCGCCGGGTGCAGGGTCTTGACGCGCCCGTCGAGCATTTCGGGAAAGCCGGTCACGGCCGCGACCTCGGTGACGGACAGACCGGCCTCGGCCAGGGTTCGCGCGGTGCCGCCGGTCGAGACGAGGGCCACACCGCGCGCCGCGAGCGCGGCAGCAAACGGGATGAGGCCGGTCTTGTCGCTGACCGACAGGAGCGCCCGGCGGATCTGAGGCATGGCGGAGGTCATGCCGTCACCATCCTCAATTCAGCGCCCGCGGGCAAGCCGGAGGATGAGGGCGGCGACGGTCGCCGTGGCAACGCCGAGGGCGAGGACGCCGGCGCCGTTCTCGGCCGCCCAGCCGGCGCCGATCAACACGAGATCGGCGGCGAGGATGCGCACGGTGACCGCCGCGTGGCCGAGTCCTTGCTGCACCGCGCGCTGATAGAAATGCTCGCGATGCGCCAGCCACACCCGCTCGCCGCGCAGGAGCCGGCAGGCGAGCGTCAGGCTCGCGTCGGCGAGAAAATAGAGCGGCAGGATCAGCGCGATCTTCCACTGACCCCGAAAGACCAGACCGAGCAGCAGAAAGCCAAGGAGATAGCCGAGTGGTACGCTGCCGACATCGCCGAGAAAGATGCGCGCCGGCGCCCAGTTCCACACGAGAAACCCGCCGGCCGCGCCGGCAACCGCGGCGGCAAGCGCGGCGAGCGCAGGATCGCGCCCGGCGCCAATCCCGGCATAAAGCGCCAGTCCGACCCCGATCGCCACCGCCTCGCCGCCGGCCAGCCCGTCGATCCCGTCCATGAAGTTGAACAGGTTGACAAACCACAGCCAGGCGAGAGCGGCGAGCGCGAGCGCCGGCGCCGCTCCGAGCCAAGCCCGCAGAACGCCGCCCGCCGGCAGCGCGGCGAGACCGATCGCGACCGCGGCAGCCTGGGCCATGAGGCGCAGGATCGGCGGCACGCCGCGCCAATCATCATGCCACGATACGACCGCGATGATCGCGGCGCCCAGGACTGCCGCACCGACCGCGACCGGCGCGCGGCCGGCGAGCGCCAGCGCGATCCAGGCCAGGAGCACCGCGGCGATGACGGCGATGCCGGCGCCGCGCGGCGTCGGGACGGTGTGCGAGGAGCGCTCGTTCGGGATGTCGAGACGGGCGCGGCGGCGCAACAGCGGGATCAGCGCCCGCGTGCCCAGGCATGACAGAAGACCGGTTCCAAGCGCCACCGCCGCGGCCACCGCCGCCGCGCCCGCGGTGAGATGCGCCAACGCCAAGGGACTGATCGTCGGACTAATCGTCGCCGAGCCTGCGCGGCTCGCGACGCAGGGCCCAGCGCACCGTCGTGCCGCCGGCCTCGACCGCTCCGCTCAGCGTCACCTGCATGGTCGGCTGGGGTTCGCCGGCGCCGAGATAGACGCTTTCGCCGAGGCCGATTTCCGCCCCGGCGGCGCGCAGGCGCCAGCGCGCCCCGCTCGGCAGGCGCAAGAGTGCGGCGTCGTCTTCAAGCGCGGCCGCTACAGCGGGGTGCAGGTGAAAGCGCACCGTGAATTTCGCCCCGGGCCGGCCGCTCAGCGTCTCCTCGCCGCGCAAGTCCTCGCCGTCGGCGGCGAGAAAGATCTGGCGCGCATAGAGGAGGCCAAAGCGGGTGCGGTAGCCGTCATGGCTCATCGCCACCCATTGCTGCCCCTCGTGTTCGGCGGCCTCGCAGGTGACCGCCCGCGGCGTCCGGCCGAGCGTGCCGTCGGCGCGGATCTCGACCGAGTTGGTGTCGGCGACGACCAGCACCGAATGCGCAGCACTGGCCCGCGACAGCCGCGCACGCGGCCCGTGATAGGCCCCGCAATTGACAATGATGCGCTCGCGCTCATAGCTCACCTCAAAGGACAGCGCGCCGGCGTGGGCCTCGCCGTCAAAGCCGCGCGACGGTGGCCGACCGGCATCGACGAGGACGATGCTCTTGCCGGCTTGCAGACGGTGAAAGCCGCTCTGCGCGGCGTGCGCCGCCATCGCCCTGGTCTCCGACTGGGCGAGCACGAGGTCGATCCGGACGCCGTCCTCCTCGCACCCGCCGTTGAACAGGGCGAGCCCGTGATCGCCGTGTCGGAAGAGGCGCACAATCGGCGCCATCCGCTCGATCGCGTCCTGCACCGGGCCGGGAACCTCGCCGCCCGCCGTGCGCAGGACGGCGCGCACGTCGATCAGATCCTGCAAAATCTGGAGCTGCACCGAGGGGTTGCGCGAGCGGTGGCCACCATCTTCGAGGATCTGCCCCGGAAGCTCGCGGGCGAGGAGACGCGCGACCTTGCCAAGCCTGGCTCCCGTTCCGCGCACTTTTCGCTCGCCCGAGGAGGAGCCGGCGAGGGCGGCCATCCCGGCGATCAACCCCTTCAAGGCCCGAATGCGGGCGGCGCCGCTGCCCTCCCACGCCGCAGTGCGCCACAGATGGCGCAGTTGCGCGACGAGGCTCTCCAGCAGTGCGGGGGCCAAGGTCGCCGCCGCGCCGCGCCCGACGAGCTCGTCAAAATGGGTGACCCAGGCGAAGACCCGCGTCGCCAGCACGTCCGGGCGCCAGGCAAGGCCGCGCACGCGGCCATTGTCGGCGATCCAGCCGGAGACCAGGGTGCGGCTCCGCTCGCGCCCGACAGCGCCGGCCAGCAGAAGATCACCGAGCCAGTCAAAGCCGTGCCAGACGGCGAGCCAATCCTCGCCGACGTCGGGCGGAAACCAGAGCGGTGACGGATTGCGAACCCGCTCCCCGGCGAAAGCGAGTTCGCCGGCGAGGATCGCCGCGCCCCGCTTGGCATTGCCCGGCCAGCGCGGGCCGATCCTGAGCCGCAGATCGGTCGGCACCGGCCCGGTCAGCACAGGCCGGGAAAGCCGACCGCCGGTCAGCGCTTGCAGCACCTCCCGCCGCAGTTGGGTCAGTCGGCCGGGCACATCGCCGGCTGCGGAGCGGCGCGCCGGCCCATGCCGCTCTTCGGTCACATCGGTCGACATCCGCCCGGCACAATCCCGTGCGACCGCCGCGCGCCGGCGAGGTGCCGTGGCGGGGGCCGCAGCACCGCTTCGTAACAAGGAACGCCCGCTGCCGCAAGCGGCCCCGAACCCGCGCGCGCCGCGCCTGCCGCTCCTGCCAAAGCGCGCGGTCCGGCTCGCCCCGCAAGCCGCGAGCGCCGCCGCGCCCGGCTCCCTCCTGACCGTGCGGCTGCGGCGAGAGCGCGCCTCAGCCCGAATCGCACCTGATGAGGCGCGCGCAGAAAAAGCCGTCGAGCCCGTCATGTTCGGCGAGATGGCAGGGCAGTGTGCGCAGATCGCCTTCGCGGGTGATCCATTCCGGGTCGCCGCCGATCTCCGCGGGATCGATCGTCTGCCGCGCGAGCGGGGCGCCCGCCGCCAGCAGGGCGGCGATGCGCTCGGGACCTTCCTCCGGTTCGAGCGAGCAGGTGCAATAGACAAGCGTGCCGCCCGGCCGCAGCATCGCCACGGCGGCGCGCAGCAGGTTCTCCTGGACCGCCGACAGCCGCACGACGTCTCCCGGGGCCTTGAGATGCGGCACGTCCGGATGGCGGCGAATGGCACCGGTCGTGGTGCACGGCGCATCGAGCAGCACCGCATCGACCGGTTCCGGCGGGCGCCAGACCGCGGCATCCGCAGCTACCGCCTCGATCGGCAAGGCGAGCCGATCGAGATTGGCGATGAGCCGTTCGAGCCGGCGGGTCGAGCGATCGACCGCGGTGACGCGGGCGCCCTGCATCGCCAGTTGGGCCGTCTTGCCGCCGG
>JBOHMF010000008.1:0-26427 GCA_050730055.1 Allostellaceae bacterium | reverse complement strand
GGCGTGCCGCTGTTTGCGGCGAGCTATCCGCGGCGCGTCTATGCCGATTTTGGCGAGATCCCGCCGCTCGTCGCCAACAGCCTGATGTTTATCGAGGACCGCTACCTGCTCGACGCGCATGATCCGCTGCGCGACCCGGCGGTCGAGTGGAACCGCTTTATGCTGGCTGCGGCCGGGCGCATCGCCGGGGTGATCAACCGGCATTGGCGGCGCGGCGGCGCCAGCACGCTCGCCACCCAGCTTGTCAAGTTCCGGGATTCGCCGGGCGGCCGCACCGAGAGTGCCGGCGAGAAGCTGCGCCAGATGCTGACCGCCGCCGCCGCCGCCTATCGCAAGGGTCCCAATACGATGGCGGCGCGCCGCCGCATCCTCAGGGTTTATCTCGATTCGACGCCGCTCGCCTCGCGCCCCGGCTATGGCGAGGTCATCGGTTTTCCGGAGGCGATGTGGGTCTGGTACGGCATCGATCTCGCCGAGGCCAATCGGGTCTTGAGCAACCCGGCGCCCACCCCGCAGGCGCTCGCCCGCAAGGGCGAAGTTTATCGCGAGGCCCTGAGCCTGATCCTCGCCGGGCGGCGGCCGGCCTATTACCTGGTTCAGAACCGCGCGGCCCTTGAAACGCTGATCGACCGTTATCTGCCCGGTCTGGCCGATGCCGGGATCATCTCGCCGGCGCTGCGCGATGCCGCGCTCGCCGGCCGGCTGCACTTCCGCACCGAACCGCCGCCGCCGCCGCACTTTTCATATGTCAACAACAAGGCGACCGACTGGCTGCAAGCCGAACTGTTGTCGCTGCTGCGGGTGCAGAGCCTGTGGAGCCTCGACCGCTTTGATCTCAAGGTCACTTCGAGCATCGACGAGGCGGCGCAGCAGCGTGTCACCGATGTCCTCGCCCGCCTCGGCGATCCGATCTATGACCGCTCGCTGGGGCTTTACGGCAAGCAGCTCCTGGGCGGCGGCAATCCGGCTCTCGTCACCTGGAGCTTTGTGCTCTACGAGCGCGGCGCCAATGCCAATTACGTGCGCATCCACGCCGACAGTCTGAACGAACCGTTTGACATCAACTCCGGGGCCAAGCTGCAACTCGGCTCAACCGCCAAGCTGCGCACGCTGATCACCTATCTCGACATTATGGACGGGCTGAACAAGAAGTTCGCCCCGCTGTCTGCGGGCGAACTGCGACACATCGCGGCGACGGCGTCGGACAACCTCACGCGCTGGGCAGCCGAATACATGGCCAAGACCCCCGACCGCAGCTTGAAGCTGATGCTGGAAGCCGCGATGATGCGGCGCTATTCGGCCGCGCCCGTGACTTTTTTCACCGGCGGTGGCGAGAACTCCTTTGCTAACTTTACAAAGTCCGAGAACAGTGAGGTTCCGACCGTCGAGACCGCGTTCGAACACTCGATCAACTGCGCGTTTGTCCGCATCCTGGCCGATGTCCGCGATTACTACATCGCGCGGCTCGGCGTCAACGAGAAGAAGTTGCTCTCCGACCCCGACGATCCAAAGCGCGATCTTTATCTGCGGCGCTTTGCCGAGCAGGAGGGGCGCGTCTATCTCTATCGCTTCTGGAAGGACTATCGCGATCTTTCGCCGCAGGAAGCGCTCGCCAAACTGGCCAGCCACACGCGGCCAGCGGCCAGCCATCTCGCGGTCATCTTCCGGGCGGTCCACCCGAACGCCGACAAGGTGGCGATGACCGCATTTCTGCAACAGCACATGCCAAAGAGCCTGTTCACCGAACTCTCCGACTACCGGCTGTGGCAGCTGTATGAGGAATATGCACCCGGCAAGTTCTCGCTAAACGACGAGGGTTATATCGCCGGTCTTCATCCTCTCGAAATCTGGCTCGTCGCCTATCTGCAAAAACATCCCGCCGCGACCTGGCACGAGATCGTCAAGGCCAGCCCGCAGGCCATCCAGGAATCGTATGTCTGGCTGTTCAAGCCGCACAAGATGTTCCAGCAAAACGTCCGCATCAAAACGCTGCTGGAGGAGGAGGCGTTTGACCAGATCTGGAAGGATTGGCGGCGCCAGGGCTATCCCTTTGATCATCTCGTGCCGTCCCTGGGAAGCGCGCTCGGTGCCTCGGGAGACCGGCCGGACGCCCTCGCCGATGTGATGGGGATCATCATGAACGACGGCGTGCGGCTGAAGACGGTCGATCTCCAGAGCCTCGCTTTTGCCGACGGCACCCCCTACCAGACCGATTTTACGGTCAAGCCCAAGCCGCAGCCGGTGTTCCCGGCGGTCGAAGCGGAGGTCTTGCGGCGGGCGCTGATGGACGTCGTCCTCAACGGCACCGGCGAGCGCCTGCGCGGGATTTATCGCGCCGCGGACGGCAGCCCGCTGCCGGTCGGCGGCAAGACCGGAACCGGCGACAACCGCTATCACATCTACGGCCGCGGCGGTTATCTGAAGGGCGAGCGGGTCGTCGATCGCACCGCGACCTTCATGTTCTATCTCGGCGACCGCTTTTTTGGCACGGTCACCGCCTATGTGCCGGGGAAGCCGGCGGCGCGCTTCGACTTCACCAGCGCGATGGCCGTACAACTCCTGAAGGCGCTCAAACCCGAACTCGATCCGCTGCTGCTGTCGCCGATCGAAGGTCAGCCGCCACGACCGATCGCAGCGGTCGCGCCGCCGCCCTCGCGGTACAACGGTGGGCCGGGGAATGAGACCCGCGGCCCGGCCAAGCCTGCCGTTGACACCAGACGGGAGCGTGCCTGGCGGGAGCCGGAACGCAGCAGGCAGCCCGATTGGTCGCAATCGCATCCCGAGTGGCCGCGGCAGCATTGGCCGCAACCGGCGGCCGTGCCGCAATACCAGGCGCCGCAACCGCAACCGGCGGCCGCGCCGCGGTACGACTATTATGCGCCACCACAGCCTGCGGCCGCGTCGCCGCGCACTTACGTGCCGGCGCTCCCGCGACCGCGAGCTCCCATCTGGCAGGGGCCGGACTGGCGGTCGGGAGAGGGCTGAGGAACAGACCTGCGGTTTGAGAAAGCCAGACCGGTGAAGGCCGGCCTGGCTTTCCCCGCCGGTGCACTCCCCCGCCGGGCTTTTGCACAAAGCCGCGCACCGGCGTGCGCGAACACGATCCCCATGCAGAAATTTCTGGTTACGAGGAACTGGAAGCGTTGCTGGTCAGCAGGTCGACCTTGCGGTTGAGCGTATTGATCAATCCGTTAACGCCCTGGTTTTGCAGGATCGAATCAAATTCCGAGCGCTGCACCGCCAACTGGCTGATCGTTCCGTCGAGATAGATGTCGGTGATCTGCCAGGTCCCGCCGTTCCGGCGCATCAGATAATTGATGGTCACCGGCTGGCCGTCCGACTGGACGATCCTGGTGTGGACGATGGTGCCATAGCTGAGCGGCCGCTCGCCGAGAACCTGCAACTGCTCGCCGGAATAGCTGTCAAAGCGATTGGCATAGGTGGCAGCGATGTAGTGGCCAAAAGCGGTGATGATCTGTTGCTGTTGCGCCGGGCTGAGACTTGCCCAGGATGGGCCGACGGCGAGTTGGGCCATAAAGGGGACGTTGAAAAGCTGCTGCACGATCGGCGCTAGGTGCGCATAGCGCCCGCTCTCCCCCAGGCTCGGCCCCGATTTCATCGTTGTCAGCAAGGTGGCGTAAAAGCTTTGAACGCTGGTTTCCGGAACCGGCGACAGCGCTGCCTTCGCCCCGGTCAGACTCCCCCCCGCCAGTGACAGGCCGAGGCACAGGCTTGCTGTGATCGCTATTTTCTTTGGTAAGCTCACAACCTTGAGCATGCGGAAAACTCCCGAGACCGAATTTTTGGGCTGTCGAAGGAATTATGGGAAGCAATTAAGGCGGTCCGGTGGCGGACATGCTCGTGCTCGCACATGCTTTATTCGAGCGGCTCAAACAATGCGGGGCGCGCCGTCCGAAAGCGCCCGTCGCGCGCGTGCCGAGGCCAAGCGGATCGGCTGTTGATGCCGCCTCTCGAATGTCAGAAGATGGAGCGAATGCCCCAGATTGCAAGCCGCCCCCGGGGAAAATCGCCAACTGTCTTGCGCACCCGCCTATCTCCTTTCAGAACCCGGGTCTCTGGTCTTTTGACGCTTCGCGCGAGCGGTTGTTCCGCCCCTCCGTCCGGTTGCCAAATCCGTGGCATGATCCTTGACAGGCTCAGGTCGCTGGCCCTTCCGCTGCTTCTTGCCTTCGCTCTCGCCACCGGCGCGCGTCCGGTGTGCGCCGCCGATCCCCAGCCCTATGCCCTGACGATTGCGCCGACCGGGGATCATGCGCTCGATGAGGCGCTCAAAAGCAGCTCGCGGCTGGCCGGGTTGCAGAAGGCCCCGGCGGCGCCCTTCGCCCTTATCGCCCGCGCGCGCGAGGATGTCGGGCGGCTCAAGACCGTGTCGCGGAGCTTTGGCTATTACCAGGGACAGGTGAGCATCGCCATCGCCGGCGATGCGCTCGACGATCCCCGGCTGGCCGATCTCCTGGCCAAGGTCCCGCAAGGAACCCCAGTCAAGGTCGCGGTCAGGGTGGAACGCGGGCCGCTGTTTCGCCTCGGCCGTGTCGTGATCGCAGGAGCCGTGCCGGCCGAGGTCCGCGGCAAGCTCGACCTCGCGCCGGGTCAGCCCGCCGTCGCCGCCGCTGTGCTCTCGGCCGGCGCGCGCCTTTTGAGCGCACTGCAGGAAGACGGCTACGCCCTCGCCGTGGTCAAGCCCTCGATCGCCATCGAGGATGCGCGGCGCCACCGGATCAACGTCACCTTCAAGGTCGTGGCGGGCCGCCGCGCCATCATCGGTCCCATCCGGTTTACCGGTCTGAAAGCGGTGAACGAGGCCTTTATCCGCCGGCGGCTCACGCTCAGGAGCGGCGAGCGCTACCAGCCGAGCCGGATCGAGGCGGCGCGCCGCGACCTCGCCGCGCTCGGCGTCTTTTCCAGCGTCACCGTGCGGGCCGGCGAGCGGATCGGACCGCAGGGCCGCATCCCGATCACCTTCATCTTTCGCGAGCGCCCAAAATACGTCGTCGGGCTGACCGCGGCCTATTCCACCGACCTGGGCGGCAGCCTCGGCGTCAACTGGTCGGATCGCAACGTCTTTGGCAACGCCGAGCAGCTCAACCTGTCGGCGGCCGGCACCGGTCTTGGCGGGACTGCCGTTACTGGTCTCGGCTACAATCTCACGGGGCGGTTTCTCAAGCCTGATTTTCTGCGGCGCGACCAATCGCTGCAATTTGACGCCAGCGCGCTCAGACAGAACCTTCAGGCTTATGATCAGCAGGCGGTCAAGACCGACGCTCTGCTCCATCGCAGGCTGTCGCCACGCTGGAGGATCAGCCTCGGCCTGTCCGCGGAAGAGGAGCGGATCGCGCAGGAAGGCGTCACGCGGGACTACACGCTCCTCAGTGTGCCGATCACCGCCGGATACGACAGCACCGGTCTTGCGGATCTGCTGCAAGACCCGACACACGGCGCCCGCGCCGTGCTGACGACCATTCCGATGCAGTCTCTCGGCGGCAGCCGCACGCATTTTGCGATCTTGCAGCTGTCCGGCTCCGGGTATTTTGATCTGAGCCGTCTCGGGATCGCCCGGCCGGGGCGCAGCGTCCTCGCCGTGCGTGGACTGATCGGCAGCATCGCGGGCGCCGCCCAGTTTGAGCTGCCGCCCGATCAGCGTTTTTATGCCGGCGGCAGCGCCACCGTGCGCGGCTTTCGCTACCAGTCGATCGGCCCGCGCTTTGCCGACGGCAACCCGATTGGCGGGACGGCGATCGACGCCGCGACAATCGAGTTCCGCCAGCGGCTGTTTGGCGATTTTGGTGCGACCGCCTTTGTCGATGCCGGTCAGATCAACGCCGGCAACACCCCTTTTGGCGGCGGGCTGCGCGTCGGGGCCGGTCTCGGAGTGCGCTATTATACGCTGATCGGGCCGATCCGGCTCGATGTCGCCGTGCCGGTGAACCGTCTTCCCGGCGGCGATGCCTTTGAGTTCTACATCGGGTTGGGGCAGGCGTTCTGATGCGGCGCGGGGCCAAAATCGCTGCCTGGGCGGCCGGTGTCCCGATCGCGGTGCTGGTGCTGCTGGCGGGCATTCTGCTGGTTGGCCCCGACACCGCGCCGGGCCGCCATCTGATCGAGCGGCTTGCGCCGCTCGTGACCGGCGGCAGGGTCACGATCGCGGGTCTCAGCGGCCACTGGCCCAGCGAGATCGATGCGGCGCGGGTCGCGATCCGCGATGGTCATGGCGCGTGGGCGCAGATCGACGATCTGAAGATCACATGGTCACCGCTGCAGTTGCTGTTCGGCCGGATCGCGATCAAAAGTCTCGCTGCCGCCCGCATCGCGATCTCGCGTCGGCCGGTTTTTTCCGGTGGGTCCGAATTCATGCTTCCGGTCCGCCTCGCGCGGTTTCGCATCGCCCGGCTCGATCTCGCCGCGGCCGTAGCCGGCGCTCCGGTCGCGCTGAGCCTGTCGGGCCGTCTGCGCCTCGATTCCTGGCAGCGGGGCAGCATTGCGGTCAAAGCCCGCCAGCGCGGCGGCGCGGGCCGCTATGCGTTCAGCGGGAGGATCGACCCCGTCGGCGTCGAGGCGCAGATCACCGCCGCCGAACCTGCGCACGGACCGCTCGCCGCCCTGATCCGTCTGCCCGACCTCGGGCCGCTGGCGGTCGCGGCGAGCCTCGCCGGGCCGCGCGCCGCGGAGCGCGCCAATCTCACCATCTCGGCCGGACCGTTGCGGGCCGCCGCCCACGGCTCAATCAATCTCACGCACCGGACCCTGAACCTCGATGCCACCGCGCGCGCGCCGGCGATGGCGCCCCGGCCGGGTCTTTCCTGGCGCGCGGCGACATTGGACGGTCATGTTGAGGGTCCGTTTTCCCGCCCGGCCGCCACCGGACATCTCGATGTCAAGGAGATCGCCGCGAGCGGCGGCACGATCGCGCAACTGACCGCCGCGCTGCACGGTGCGGACGGCAGGATCGATGTGAATGCAGCGGTGGCGGGGCTGCGTGTGCCGGGACCGCAGCCGGCGCTGCTGGCCGCGGTGCCGCTCAAATTTCACGCCGAGGCGCGGCTCGACGCGCCGCTGCGCCCGGTGACATTCAGCCTCGCGCACCCGCTCCTGGCGATCGCGGGGCATGTCGATACGGCCAACGGCCAGGGCGCGGTGACCGGCGCGCTGGTGGCAACGGTGCCGGCGCTCGCGCCGTGGGCCGCGGCGGTGGGGATCGATCTTGCAGGACAGGCGCGGCTCAAGGCGGATTTTGCGGTCGGGGGCGGGCGCGAGCGGATTGCGGCAAAGGGCTCGCTGAGCGTCACCGGCGGGTTGCCGGCCGCGGTCCGGCTCTTTGGCAGCAATGCCAGGCTGAACCTCGCCGCCACACTCCACGGCGGGGATGTCGAGATCAAGCGGGCGGCGATCGCCGGCAAGGCGTTTCAGGCGAGTGCGAGCGGTTCGACAAAAAGCGGTGTCCTTGCCTTTGCCTGGCGGTTCGCGATTGCCGATCTGTCGCAGCTGGACTCCCGCCTTGCCGGCGCGCTCGCGGCGAGCGGCCGGCTTGCCGGGCCGGAGGGGGATTTCGCCCTCACCGCGCAGGCAAAAGGGGATATCGCCGGTGCTGGTCTAGCCAAGACCCCGCTCTCGCTCTCGCTCAGCGCCCGGGGTCTGCCCGGCGCGCCGGTGGCGCGGATCGCCGTGCAGAGCCGGCTCGCCGGCGCCCCGCTGCGCTTCGCCGCGGCCGGATCGCGCGGTCCGGACGGCACCCTGCATCTCGCGATCGAGCGCGCCCAATGGCGGAGCGCCACCGGCCAGGGGGCACTGACCCTGGCGCCCGGTGCGACCTTTCCGCGGGGGCATGTGGAGGTGCGCCTGGCGCGCCTCGATCAGCTCCGGCCGCTGCTTCGCAAAGCCGTGGGCGGCAGCCTGGACGCCAAGGTCGATCTGCGCGGCGCGCAGGGACAGCCGCAGGCCGCTCTGCGGATCGAGGCTCGCAATCTCGCGTGGGGTGACGGCCGCGCGGCGCGCGCACGGCTCGACGGCACGATCACCGACCCCCTGCGCAGCCCGCGGTTCGCGCTCCATCTCGCGCTTGACGGCATCGCCGCGGGCAGCCTTTCCGGCACGGCGCGGATCACCGCCAAGGGTCCGCCCGATGCGCTCGCCCTCAATCTCTCCGCGGATCTGCGCGCAGCGAGAGGACCGGCGCGGGTGTCGGCCGCCACGACCGCCGATCTTTCCCGGCGCGCGCTCGCTCTCGCCGCGCTGCGGGCCGCCTACGGCGGTGAGACGGCGCGCCTTCTGGCCCCGGCCCGGATCAGCTTTGCGGACGGGCTGGCGATCGAGCAGCTCAGGCTCGGCATCGGGGATGCCGTGTTCGCGGCGAGTGGGCGGATCTTGCCGCGGCTTGCGCTCGCGGTTTCGCTGCGCCACGGCGGTCCCGCCCTCGTCAAACCTTTTCTGCCAAAGCTGAGGACGGAGGGGAGGCTGACGCTCGATGCCGCGCTGACCGGCACCCTGGCGCAGCCCGGCGGTACGATCCGGGTGAGCGGCCACGGGCTCCGGCTGCGCGGCGGCGCAGCAGGCAGCGTCCCGGCGGCCGATCTGACGGCGCAGGCTGATCTCTCCGGCGGCGCGGCGCAGATTTCGGCGCAACTGGCTGCCGGCAGCGCCATCCGCCTGCGCCTCGCCGGTGCGGTCCCCGTGACGGCGCGCGCACCGTTCAACCTCCAGGCGAACGGAACATTTGATCTGGCCGCGCTCGATCCGCTTCTTGCCGCCGACGGGCGCACCCTGCGGGGACAGATGACCTTTGCTGCGGCAGTTTCCGGAACTCTCGCGGCGCCGCGCGTGACCGGCCATGCCGCGCTCGCGCACGGCGATTTTCAGGATTTCGCGCTGGGAGTGCATGTCGGCGATATCACCGGCACGATCGTGGCCGACGGCGACGGGCTGCGGATTGAGCGGCTGACCGGCCGGGCCGGGTCGGGCCGATTGTCGCTCGCCGGCACGGTCGCGGTCCTGGCTCCCGGCATCCCGGTCGATCTCACCCTGACGGCGCAGGACGCGCAACCACTCGCCAGCGATCTTCTGACCGCCTCTATCGACGGCTCGATCAGCGTGCGCGGGCAGGCGAGGAGCCGGCTGACCCTGGGCGGCGCGATCCGGGTGCGGCGCGCGGACATCGATATCCCCACCGGCTTTCCGCCGAGCGTTGCTGTGCTGGACGTGCGGCAGCCAGGGAAAAAGCAGCCTGTTGCGGTGGCGCGCCGGCAGCCCCTCGGCCTCGCCCTGACCATCGATGCGCCCGAGCGCGTTTTTGTCCGGGGGCACGGGCTCGACGCCGAACTGGGCGGGCGCCTGCATCTTGCCGGCACCAGCGCCGCGCCGCTGGTCACCGGCGGTTTCAGGCTGCGCCACGGCACGTTCAGTCTGGCCGGTCAGACCCTGACCTTCACCAGCGGCGAGATCACCTTTGACGGGGGAAGCCTCGCCGGCAAAATCGATCCGGCGCTTCATCTCGTGGCCGAGAGTTCGGCCAATGGGGTCGCCGCGACACTGACGGTGACGGGTTACGCCAACGCCCCGAAGATCACGCTGACAAGCACGCCGCCCCTGCCACAGGACGAGGTGCTGTCGCAGCTTCTCTTCGGACAGAGCGTCAAGCAGTTGAGTCCCTTCCAGCTTGGCGCGATCGCCGCGGGGCTGGCGTCGCTGGGCCGCTCCGGCGGTGGTCCGCTGGCGCGGGTGCGCAACAGTCTGGGTCTCGACCGGCTGTCGGTCGGCGCGGCTGCGGGCGGGCGCGGCGGCGCCGCCGTCACCGCCGGAAAATACGTGGCGAGCCGCGTCTATCTCGGGGTCAAGCAGGGCACCACCGGCGATACTCAGGCCCAGGTGCAGATCGACCTGACCAAGCATCTCAAGCTGCAATCCACGCTCGGCACCCGCAGCGGCACGCCGGCGACCGGCATCACGCCCGAAAACGATCCGGGCAGCAGCATCGGCCTCAGCTATCAGTTCGAGTATTGAGAGGGTTGTCTCGCGGCGAGCGGGCGGCGGGCGCTTGCGTCCCGCCACCCCGCGGGGCAGAATTGCCGGCGCAGCGGGGAGGGTCGATCGGAACCGGCGCCAGAATCCGGGATGCGGGCGTGGCGGAATGGCAGACGCGGCAGACTCAAAATCTGTTTCCGGCAACGGAGTGGAGGTTCAAGTCCTCTCGCCCGCACCAGCCTAACGGCAATCCCGCGCGGTCCTTCGCGGCGCAAGGGGAAGTGCACCGGTCTGCTTGTCTGTGCGGCGCGCGCTGCCGGCCAGGACGATCCTGCCGGCTCCTGTTTCGTGCGATCGACCAGGTGCCCGTTTGACCAAGCCGGTGCCGCGGTGGCGCGGCACGATGAGGAAAGGTGCAATGACGCGATTGACCGATCTGCCGCCGGCCCAGGCCCGGCGCTTTGCCGAGTCGGAATGCCCCGATTTTGCGACGCGGCCCTGGGTTCCGGGGCCGGCGCTCTCCCGGCGCCGGGTCGCGATCGTCTCCTCGGCCGGTCTTGTCCGGCGCAGCGAGACCCCGTTTCGCGGGCGTGACCCCGATTACCGGGTCGTCCCTTCCGCTACCAGACCGGAAGAGCTGCTGATCAGCCACATCTCGATCAATTTTGACCGGACCGGATTTCAGGAGGACTGGAGTGTCGTCTTCCCGCTCGACCGGCTCAACGAACTGGCCGGCGAGCGGGTGATCGGCTCGGTGGCCGAGACCCATTATTCCTTTATGGGCGCAACCGATCCGGTACAGATGGAGCCTTATGTCCGCGAACTCGCGGGCCGGCTGAAACGCGACTCCGTCGATGCTGTCCTGTTGTCTCCGGTCTGACCGCTGTGCACGCGCGCCGTGAGCGCGCTCGGGCATTATCTGGAGGAAGAGGGGATCGCGACGGTCGCGATCAGTCTGATCCGGCCGCAGACCGAGCGCACCAGGCCGCCGCGCGCGCTGTGGGTTCCGTTCGAACTGGGACGCCCGTTTGGCCCGCCAGGAGATCCCGCCTTTCAAAAGCGCGTGATCCTTGCCGCGCTGCACCTTCTCGAAGGCGCCGAGGGGCCGGGTGTCATTGCGGATTTCCCGGAGGATGATCCGCGCGCCCGGCCCGACCCCGCCTGGCATCCGCCGGTCCTGCCCGCCGCCCTGGCGACCGGCTCGGGCGCGGCGCTCGCCGCGGCGTTGGCGAGCGAGATCGAGCACCTGCGGAGTGCGCACGGGGATTGGGTCGCCCGGCACGGGCGCACCACGGTCGGCCTTTCCGGGCTGGCGGTCGCCGATTGCGCCCGTCTCCTCGGCGGCTGGCTGCGCGGCGAGATGCCGACGAGACCGCGCGCCGGGTTCTCGGCGCCGCTGATGTTGCGTTTCGCGGTCGATGACATCAAGTCCTATTGCCTCGAAGCGGCCGCAGCCGGGACCGCCATGCCGTCGAGCCGCCAGCTCGGCGATTGGCTGTGGAACGGCACTGCGACGGGCGTGGCAATCCAGGTCCTGCGCGCGGCCCATCTCGCCAGTGCCGACGAGCGGCTCAAGCTGATCGCCGGCAGTTTTCTGGTGCCGGCAGCGCGGGTGCGCGGCGGCGGCTGAGCGGGGCCGACGCACGACCGTTCGACCGCCGTCCTCAATCAGCGGGGAGAGCCGAGAAACGATGGCATCGCCTCTCGACCTGATCGACACCGTTGTGATCGTCATTCTCGAAAACCGCTCGTTTGACCACATGCTTGGCTATCTGAGCCTCGACGGACCCGGGCAGATGCCGGTCGAGGGGTTGCAGAGCGACCCCGAATGGCAGCAACGGCACGCCAGCAGCGTGGTCGCGCCGTTTGCGTTTGCGGTCCAGAGCATCGACGATCCGCCGCACGAAATGGCGACGATCGCAATCCAGATCGGCGCTCCCGCGACCCCAAACGGTCCCTACCCGATGAACGGCTTTGTCGAGAGTTATCTCAAACGCCAGCCGCCCCCCGCCGACAAGCGGCTGGTGATGGGCTATTACGAGGCCGCCGCGGTGCCGATGCTCGATTTCTTTGCGCGCCATTTCACGGTCTGCGACCACTGGTTTGCCGCGCTGCCCACCGGAACCCAGGCCAACCGGCTGATGGCGATGAGCGGCACCACCAGCCTCATCGACAACGCCCCGCTGTTTCTGCCCGACCAGCCGCTCGTCTACGACTGGCTGAGCGAACGCAACATTTCCTGGTGCGCCTACCAGTCCGGCGATTTTCTGCCGTTCTTTGCGCTGATGCCGCGCTGGCAGGGAGAGATCGCCGCTTCGCTCGCGCTCGATGCCCTGGTGCCGCACGCCCACCCCCGCTTTCGCCGCTACCGCAATTTTGCGCGGGACTGGCTGAGCGAGCAGAACATGCCGGCGGTCATCTTTATCGAACCCGAGTACACCGACGGGCCGCATTTTGCCTCAAACGACGATCATCCGCCGACCGGCATCGCCTCGGGCCAGGCGTTTTTGCGCGACATCTATCTGGCCCTGATCGCCAACCCGGTGCGCTGGGCGCGCACCTTGATGATCCTCACCTACGACGAGCACGGCGGCTTTTTTGATCATGTCTCGCCGCTGCCGATCCCGACGCGCCTCTCCGGTCACGGGGCGACCCCGGTTTTTCTGTCGAGCGGGGTGCGCGTTCCCGCCTTTCTTGTCTCGCCGGTGGCCGCTCCCGCCCAGATCTATCGCGCCCCGCTCGATCATACCTCGGTGCTGCAACTCCTTGCCGACAGGTTTGCCGGCGGTGTCTATTCCGCGGAAGTCAGCGAGCGCCAGCCGTTTCTGTCCTCGCTTGCGGCGGCGCTGGCGCCAGGGGCACCGCAGGCCGAGCCGCCGGGTGCGCCCCCCGCCGCAGGGCTCGCGGCCCCGGTGACGGCGTCGCTGCCGCAGCGCTCGGCGGGCGCCGGTGCCAATGCCGCGGCGTTCCGCTTGGCCGCGGCCAAGATGGCGGCCGATCACGCCGGCATCGCCGCCGGTTGGCCGGAGTTGCGGCGCGCGGTCCGGGACTGAGGCTATTCGGCCAGTTGCCGGTTTGCCGGCGGCTTGCCGGCGAGCGCGGCGGCCAGCGTATCGGCGAGTTCCGCCTGCCGGAACGGTTTTTCGAGAAACCACAGACCCGGCGGCAGATCGCGCCGGCCGCGCGGCTCGCGCAGATATCCGGAGACGAGCACGATCTTCAGATCCTGCCGCAGCCGGCGCGCTTCCTGAGCCAGATCGAGACCGCTGACGCCGTTTGGCATCACCATGTCGGTGAGCAGGAGGTCGATGGTCTCCGCGCTCGCCAGCACCGCGCGCGCCGCCACCCCGTCGGATGCGGTCAGAACGCGATAGCCCAGATCGCCGAGATAGAGCGCGATGACCTCGCGCACCTCCGGCTGATCCTCGACGAGGAGGACCGCCCTGCCCGCTCCCGACACGGCCGCTGCCGGTCCCGCCGCGGCGGGTTCCTCGGCCGCCGTCGCCGCCCGCGGCAGATAGAGCGAGACTGTCGTGCCTGCGTCGGGCGCGCTTGCGAGCGTCGCTGTGCCGCCGGACTGCCGGGCAAAGCCGTAGAGCTGGGCAAGACCGAGGCCGGTTCCCTTGCCGATATCCTTGGTCGTGAAGAACGGCTCAAAGGCCCGGCGCCGCACCTCCGGCGTCATCCCGACACCGGTATCGGCGACGCTGGCGACAACATACTCGCCCGGTTTCAGATCGAGCCGCCCTGCCTCTTCCCGCGCCACAACCGCGTTGCGCAGGGTGATGGAGAGGCGTCCGCCCTGCGGCATCGCATCGCGCGCGTTGATCACCAGATTGAGGATTGCCGCTTCGAACTGCGCCGGGTCGATAAAGGAGGGCCACAGCGCGGGATCGGCCGCAATATCCACCGCAATCGTCTCGCCGACGGCGCGCCGCAGAAAGTCGCCGATGCCGCCGATCAGCCGATCCAGCGCGATCGCCGCCGGCCGCAATTGCCGGTGGCCCGAGAAGGAAAGAAGCTGACCGGTCAGTTGCGCGCCGTGTTCGGCCGCTCGGATGGCGGCATCGGCCATGCGGGCGATGCGCGGGTTGTCTTCCGCGGTCTCCGCGATGGCCTCGGCCTGGCCCAGGATGACAGTCAGAAGATTATTGAAATCATGCGCGATCCCGCCGGTCAGCCGGCCGATCGCTTCGAGCCGCTGCGACTGGTGCAGGGCCGCCTCGATCTTCTGGCGCTCGGCGATCTCGACTTCGAGCGCGTGCGAACGTTCCTCGACCGTGCGTTCGAGCCTCTCGTTCAGTTTGCGCAGCGCCGTCTCGGCCTGGGCGCGCTCGAGGAGATCGGCAGCGAGGCGCGCCAGAACATCAAGGCGCCGCAGGTCGGCTTTGGGCGGCTCATGCGGCGCGCGCCAATGCGTCGAGATCATGCCGAGCAGACGTCCGGAGCGCGAGATCAGCGGCGTGCTCTGCGCGGCATGAATGCCGGCTTGGAGATAGGCCGTCCGGTCGGGCGTGCCGGCCATGAAATCGCATGTTTCCACATTGCTGGCGATGGCGCGCCGACCGGTATGCAGAACCATGCCGCAGGTGCACCCCGAATCGGCGCGCACCCACTCCCAGAATTTCACGCTCTCTGCATCGAGACCGTGGGAGGCCAGGAGGCGGAGTTCGCCTCTACTGCCGCGCTCGGGATGCAGCACCTGCATCGTGGCAAAGTCCGAACGCATGATGACAGCGGCGGCCTCAACGAGCTTTTCGTAGAGAGCATTAGCACCCTGATCATGGATCAGTTGCGTGCTGATGGCTTGCAATTGCTGCATGGCGGCAAGTTCGGCGGAGAGCCGCGCCTCGCTTTCCCGCAATGCTTCTTCCGCCTGTTTGCGTCCGGTGATGGCGATGGCGGTGCCCAGCACCCGGATGCAGCGCCCTTGGGGGTCGAACAGCGCCCGGCCCTTGGCGGCGACCCAGCGCACCACCCCGTCCTCCTGGCCGATGGTGCGGTATTCCACGTCGTAAAGCGCCCGCTGTTCGGGGTCGCAGGCGGCGGCGAAAGCGGCGCTCACCCGTTCGCGGTCATCGGGGTGAAGGCGGGGATAGAAGTCCTGCGCCATCGACACCGGCGCCTCGGGCGGGATGCCGAACATCGCCTTCACGATCGGCGGCCAGACCAGCACGTCGTTCACCGGATCGACATCCCAGAAGCCGACCTCGGCCGCATCGGTTGCCAGCCGCAGCCGTGCCTCGCTCGCGCGCAACGCCTCCTGGGCCTGTTTCTGCTCGGTGATGTCGCGCAGATAGACCGAGATCCCGGTGCGGTATGGGTAGAAGGTCCCGCGCACCCATCTTCCACGGGCCACCGCCACCGAGAGCGCCTCGCAGGAGACGGCGCGCCGTTCGCGCATCGCCTCTTGCATCGCCTCGTAAAGCGGCGTGCCCGCTGCGTGAGGAAACAGCTCCAGGAGGGGTCGTCCGAGCACCTCCTCGCGCCGCTTTCCCCAGAACGCCTCAGTATGATGATTGATAAAGATCAGGCGCCAGTCGCCATCGACCGCGAAAAAGGCATCGTCGATGCTTTCGAGGATGGCGGCGGTCTCCTCCGAGGCCTGGTGCAGCGACTGCCGCATCGTGCGGCGCAGCCGCGCCATTTCCAGATTGGCGGCGACGCGGGCGAGGAGTTCGCGGGCGCTGAACGGCTTGACCAGATAATCGTCGGCACCGGCGTTGAGACCCTCGACGCTCTCGTCCTCGCCGGCGCGCGCCGACAGGAGGATGACCGGCAGTTCGGCCAGGACCGGATCGGCGCGCACCGCGCGCAGCAGGGCATACCCGTCCATCCGCGGCATCATGATGTCGCTGAGCAGCAGACCGGGCAGTTCGGCGCGCAACTCCGCGAGCGCAGCCGCGCCATCGGCAGCGGCGCGCACCCGGTAGCGGGTGCCCAGGAGGCGCCGCAGATAGGCGCGCATGTCGGCGTTGTCGTCGGCGATGAGAAGGGTCGCGCGCTCGCCCTCGGCTGCGGCGGGAGCGGGAGGGTGCGGCGCGGGCAGGAGATCGGGATCGATCCCCGGCCCGGCGGACCCCACCGCCTCGGGCAGCCAGCGCAGCGCCTCCTCGACAAAGGGCTGGGCGCCAAGCCCGGTCGCGGCGCACGTGCGCGCGGCGCGCAGCCGCTCCGGCGGCAGATGCGCCGTTCCGAGCGGGATCGTCACGCTAAAGGCGCTGCCCCTGCCGGGCGTGCTTTCGACCTGCACCGCGCCGCCGTGCAGCCGGGCTAGTTCCTGCACCAGAGCGAGGCCGATGCCGGTGCCCTCGTGGGTGCGCCCCTCGGCCCCGGCGACGCGGTGAAAGCGCTCAAAAAGCCGCGGGATCTCGTGTGCCGGGATACCGGTGCCGGTATCCGCGACGCTGAGCACCGCGCGTTCGCCGTCCCGGCGCAGCCGCACCGTGATGCCGCCTTCCATCGTGAACTTGAAGGCGTTGGAGAGAAGGTTGAGGACAATCTTCTCCCACATGTCGCGATCGACCCAGACCGGCGCGCCCAGCGGCGGGCACTCAACGGTCAGAACGAGTCCGGCCCGGTCGGTGGCGGCGCGGAACACGCTGGCGAGATCGGCGGTCGCTGCCGCGAGATCGAGCGGCTCATAGGACGCCTCGACCCGGGCCGCCTCGATGCGCGAGAAATCGAGCAGCGTGTTGACCAGCCGCAAGAGGCGCAGCCCGTTGCGATGGACGAGCTCAAGATCGTCGCGCCGCGTTGGCAATCCCTCGGCCGGCAGCGCCAGCGCGTCTTCGAGCGGCCCCAGCATCAAGGTCAAGGGCGTGCGGAATTCATGGCTGACATTTGAGAAAAAGGCGGTCTTGGCGCGGTCGATCGCGGCCAGCGCCTCAGCCCGCTTGCGCTCTTCCTCATAGGCGCGGGCGTTGGCAATAGCGGTCGCGATCTGCGATGCCATCAGTTCAAAAAAGCCGCGGTATGAATCGTCAAAGCGCAGGCGCGGGCTGACCGCGGCGACCAGCAGCCCGGCAAGCTCGCCCGCCTTGGTCGCGCGGATCGGGGCGACCACGGCCGAGCGCGGCGGATCGGACCACGGCCCTTGGGGCAGATGACGGAACCGGCTCTCCAGATCCTCGATCACGACGATCTGTTGCGCGCGCGCCGCCTGCGCGAGCGGCCATCCCTTCTGCGCGGACGCCACTTGCAGATCGACAACCAATGGGCTGACCGCCTCGCCTCGGCCGATCCCGGCGGTGCCGGCGAGCCGGGCCTGCCGTCCGTCCGCATCGATCAGATAGAGCAGGGCAAACGGCACGTCCTGCGCGTAAGGGGCGAGCGTTGCCGCGGCCAGCGCGCAGGCGTCCTCGGCGGTCCTGGCTTCGGTCGCCCGCGCGCCGAGATCGCGCAAGGCGAGGACGCGGCGCTCGCCAACCACCTTCTCGGTGATCTCGTGCACGGTCGCCAGGACGCCACCGATGCCGCGCGGCGCGCTCTCATCCGGCACCGGGCTGTAGGCGATCGTGAAATGGGTCTCCTCGACAAAACCGTGCCGGTTGAGTTCGAGAAAGATGTCTTCCGACCAGGTCGCGGGGCCGCCGGTAAAGGGGGTCTCGATCAAGGGTCCGATGACGTGCCAGATCTCGGCCCAGCATTCGCTGGCGGGCTGTCCCAGCGAGCACGGGTGTTTGGTGCCCAGCACCGGGCGGTAGGGATCGTTGTAAAGCTGGCAGAATTGCGGTCCCCACCACAACAGCAAGGGAAAGCGGTTGGCCAACAAAAAACTGACCATCATCCGCAGGCTCTGCGGCCAGGTCTCGACCGGGCCGATCGGGGTCTTCGCCCAGTCGATGACGCGCATCAGCGCGCCCATCTCGCCGCCGCCGGCGAGACAGTCCGCGGCGGCGCGGCCCGGTTTTCTGCGCGCGCTCATCGCCGCCTCGCCGCTGCGGCTCCGCAACGGGAGAAAGACGCCCGCAAGCGATGCCCGTTGCGAGAACTTGATATGGGTGAATCGGGGCGATCAGATCTCACCATGAGACTTTCTCCCGACCGGCTTGTCTGCGAATTTGTCTGGCGCAATATTGCGCGCGATCCTATCGCCGCCGTCCGATCCCGGCAAGCGCCGGACCCTGCGATCCTGCCCCTTCGCGCGCCCCCTCTCAGGAATCCGCATCGAGTTCCGGATAGTGCCGAAAGATGCCCTGCTCGTTGAACGGAATGCGGCGCGGCGAAGCCAGATAGGCGGCAAGACGCGGGTGCGCCGCGACGCGATCGCAGAGAGCGACCACCCGCGGACAGGCTTTCTCCTGTTGCGCCATCGCACGGGGAAAGGCGTAGCGCAAGCCCGCGACGATCTGGAACAGTGACAGGTCCGGGTAGGTGAGGCCGTCGCCGACAAGATGTCCGCCACCTTCCGGGTTGCGCTCCAGCACGCGCTCGAAATAGCCCAGATATTTCGGTATGCGCCGCGCGCGGAAATCGGCGGCGCGGCGCTTGGCCTCCGGTTTCTGCTCGTCGTAATAGAGGCTCGAAGCGATCGGGTGATGGGTGTCGTGCGCCTCGTCCACAAAGTCGGCGATCGTCAATTGCAACTGGTGCGCCCAAAACCGCCCGGCCTCGGCTGTGGGGGCAAGGCCGAGATGCGGGCCGAGATAGAGGAGAATGCTGGCGGTCTGGCCGAGGAGCAACTGTCCGGCCCGCAGAAAGGGCGGGGCGAACGGCGGACACGGAACCTCCTCATTCAAGAGGCGCAGCATCGCGCCCTCATCCGCCCGCGCGACATCGACGTAATCGGCGCCAGCCGCTTCCAGCGCCAGGCGAACAAACTCGCCGCGACCCTGAATGCCCGCCCAGTAATAGAGTTCGTAGCGCATCCCTTTTTCCCTGAAAAGCATGGCAGGTCGCTGCCCTCACCCCCAGCCCTTCGGGCTGGTTCCCCCTCTCCCGCAGTGCGGGAGAGGGTGCCGGCCACCGGGCGAAGACCCGGTGGGAGGCGGGTGAAGGTCAGGCCCGGCGCTGATAGCGGCGGCAGACGAGGCGCACGCGGTCGGTGATCTGCGGCCGGATCTGCGCCGGTATCGGTGTCGATTCAGCGGCCTCCTTCCAGGCTGCTCCCTCGACCACCTCGGGTCCGGTCAGGTGATAGAGCGCGACATATTTCGGGCCGCTCCCGCCGCCCTTGAAGCGGCGCGCGCAGAGGACGCCGGGCACGCGCGAGAGCGCCGGGACATGCTCGGTGTCGTACCAGGCGTTAAAGGCGGTCTCGGCCGCGGCGGGCGGCGTCATCCCGACCACGAGAAGTCCGCCCGCCTCCGGCGCGAGCGCCTCGCCCGGCAGGATCTGCTCGCCCTCAAAGCGCAGCAGGCGCCGGCATTTGGCGGTGACGCGCTTGGACCAGACCGACAGGTTGTCGCCACCGATCGCACGATAGGCCGGGCTTTGCAGCACGGCGAGGGTTTCGAGATCGTAGAGCGCCACTGCCTCCTTCGGGTTGTGCGCGCCGATCCAGCGCCGGCAGGACAGAAAACCGGGCACGCGCTCGCGCTCGGGGATGTGTTCGAGATCGTACCAGTCGTGAAATTCGTCCTCGGCGGCGCCCGAGAAATCGAATGCCGCAATCAGTTGTCCCTTTGCCATGACCGTTTCCTCCTTTTGTGCGGGCTCGTTTCCCGATCCTACGCCACGGCTGCCCGCAGGGGCAAACAGGGAGCCGCAATCAGGATGCCGGCTTTGCCCCGCGGCGCGGGCGATCGCCGCGGCGATCAGCCGGGCCGCTTCCGCAGCCTCCGCCCAGCCCGCGACGCGGACCCATTTCCCCGGCTCCAGATCCTTGTAATGGCTGAAAAAATGAGCGATCTGATCGCACAGCAGCGGGGGCAGGTCGCGATAGGAGCGCACCCCCTTGTAAAAGGGGTGCAAGGCGTCGACCGGCACGGCGAGGATCTTTTCGTCGGGGCCTTGCTCGTCCTCCATCAACAGGACCCCGATCGGGCGGCAGCGCACCACCGCGCCCGATACGACGGCGCTCGGCGCGACGATCAGGACATCGATCGGATCGCCGTCCCCGGCCAGTGTCCCCGGCACAAAACCGTAATTTCCGGGGTAGAACATCGCGCTGTGCAGAAACCGATCGACCGTGAGCGCACCCGAATCCTTGTCGATCTCATATTTGACCGGGGCGCCGCCTTGCGGGATTTCGACGACGACATTGATGTCGTCGGGCGGCGCGCGCCCCGGCGGGATGCGGGCGATGTTCATCGCTGCCCCCGCCGCTCAGGGGGCGAGACCTTTTTCGGCAAGTTCCTTTTTTGCGGTCTCGCTTTTGTCGAGATCGAGGTCCATCCCGCGCAGCACATGCGGTGCCTTGGTGAACTGGATGTCACGGTACTCGACGATTTCCAGGCGATTGCCCCAGGGGTCGAGGATGCGCAGAAACGGCCCCGCAGGCAGCTCTGCCCCGGCCGCCTCGGCACGTGCCCGGACCGTGGAGCGGTCATCGACAACGAGACCAAAGTGGCGGCGATCTTCCACCTGTGCCGTCGGACTCTCGATCAGGTTGATGAACTGATCACCCATATCAATAAAACCGTTGCCTGGTCGCTTGCCACGCAACTTGAACTCGAAGATCTTGCCGTAGAATTCCAGCGCCTCATCGATATTGCCGACTTCGAGGGCGATGTGGTTGATGCCGATAAGCCGCGGTTTTTTTGTCTCCGCCTTGTCCTGACCGCTCATGCGAAACCTCCCTTTGTCGGCGCCGGGTCCTGCCGCAATCATATAGGATCGCAGGCGGTGCGGGCGACGGGGAGAAAAGGAGAAAGATGATGGAGTGCGATATCCTGATCCGCGGCGGTCTTGTGATCGACGGCAGCGGCCGACCCGGCGGGGTCGCCGACGTGGCGCTCAAGGACGGCCGCATCGCCGCCCTCGGCAGCGGTCTTGAAGGCCCCGCGCGCAAGACCATCGACGCCGCGGGGCTCGCGGTTACACCGGGCTTTATCGATATCAAGACCCACTCGGACTTCACCCTGCCGATCAACCCGAAGGCCGAAAGCAAGGTGCGCCAGGGCGTCACCACCGAGATCATCGGCCATTGCGGGTACTCGGTGGCCCCGGTGCTGCCGGGGAAGGCCGCGCTCCTCGCCGACTATCTGAGCGGCGGGGCGCCGTGGCTGCCGTTCCGCGAGATGCGCTTTCCCGAATACCTCGACACCTTTCCCAAGGTCGCGGTCAATGCCGGGATGCTGGTCGGCCACAATACGTTGCGGCTGATGGTGATGGGACTGGAGGATCGGGCACCGACCGCGGCGGAACTCGCCGAGATGATCGCGCTCCTGGAAGAGGGTCTCGCGGCGGGCGCGCTGGGGATGTCCTCCGGGCTGTTCACGCCCCCCGGCAGCTTTGCCGAGCCGTCCGAATTGCTGGCCTTTGGCGCCGTCCTGAAGCGCCGTAACGCCGCCTATTTCACCCATGTCCGCGACGAATCAAACAGGATCGTCGAGAGTGTCGAAGAGGCGATCGCCTTTGCCCGCACGTGCGGCGTCCATGTCGAGATCGTGCATCTGAAATGCTCCGGTCTTGACAATTGGGGCAAGGCCGGGACCGTTCTGCGCATGATTGACGAGGCGCGGGCGGAGGGATGCAAGATCGATTGCGACGCCTATCCCTATGCCGCCGGCGCCAATCCGATGAAGAACCTGCTGCCGCCCTGGGTGCAGACGGGCGGCAGCGAGGCGATGCTGGCGCGCCTTGCCGACCCCGAGGCGCGCGCGCGCATCCGCGCCGAGTTTGCCGCGCGCGGTCTCAACAACTGGGGCCGCATTCCGTCCTGGGACGCTGTGCAGATCTCGATTTCCCCTCATCTGCCGCAACACGCGGGCCAGACGATCGCCGCGCTCGCCGCGGCGCGCGACCGCGACCCGGTCGATCTCTTTTGCGATTACCTGATCGAGGACAAGGGGGCGACGCGCATCCTCGTCACCTCGATCAGCGAGGACGACATCGAGACGATCGCGCGCGCGCCCGAGCCGCTCGTCGGCTCGGACGGGAATTGCGTCGGCACCGAGGGCATCGTCAGCCAGGGTATGCCGCACCCGCGCTTTTACGGAACCTTTCCGCGCATCCTTGGCCGCTATGTGCGCGAGCGCGGGGTGCTGCCGCTGGAAAGGGCGATCCGCAAGATGACCGGAGCCACGGCGCAGGCGCTGAAACTCAGGGATCGCGGTCTTCTCAAAGAGGGGTTTCGCGCCGACATCGCGATCTTTGACCCCGCGGAGTTCACCGATCGCGCGACCTATGAGAACCCGCACCAATATCCTTCGGGCGCGCGCACGACAGTCCTCGTCAACGGTGTCCTTGTCGTCGAGAACGCGGCCCATACCGGCGCTCTGCCGGGGATGGTGCTGCGCCGCGCCGCCGACGGCGTCGTCGGGTGACAGCGCGGACCGTGCGGGGAATCGATCCCGGCCGGGCTGGACAGGTCGGCAACGCTTCTCTATAAGCGCCACGAGGGCATGCCCAGGTAGCTCAGTTGGTAGAGCAACGGACTGAAAATCCGTGTGTCGGTGGTTCAATTCCGCCCCTGGGCACCTTCTACATCAATGATTTAGGCCGCTGCGGCGGCCTTTTTCATGTCGCATGGCCTTCCTAGGAAAGCCGAGCATTTCCGCGGGTTCCGAATGGCTCCCGAAAGTTCCCTGCGACAAGACTGCGACAAGGATGGCACCGGAAACCGGCCGAAACTAGGGCTTGTCCGCCGCACGGAACCGGCCTGAAAGTCCGCGGCGAGGATCGATTCAGGCCAGTTTCATGTTGCAAACCTTGCAACATGAAGACTCCTGAGCATTCCCACATTTTGTTGAATAGTCTAAACAGATCGCGATATATGGATCGCCGGCGCGGCTAGGAAGTCGCGAACCAAACACCGGGATTGCCGCACCCGGCCCGCTGCGCCGTTCCCCCTGCGGAGCGCCGGTGGAGGCGCGATACTCAATGCCAGACAGTAACCGGGCACCCGATTGGCGCTTGTGGCGTTACGTGCCAAAGGTGAGTCTCGTCCAGGGGGTAGCCCTCTCCGTGAACCTTGATCCCGACAAGCTGAAGCGGAGCTTCCACTCTGCGGGCTCTATGCAGTTCGACGAAGGACCGGAGTTTGATCGTCGTCTGCGGTTGGCGCGTCTCAGCGTTGGGGAGACCTTAGCCGGCCCGCTGAATTGGGCGGACGTCCGGTATTACAACAACGAGCCTGTCGTCTCTCTCGGCACGTTTGCAACTTGGGCAGCTTCTGTTGATTGGGAACTGCCGGATGAGCTTCGTGCGCTGGCGGCTGGCATGCCAAAAGACGTCCTCCCCGATCAATTGGCTGCGCTTACCGATCCGCCAACGGGCGCAAATCCGCCCGCCGCAGCGGAAGGGGCCGCGATTTCATGGGAAGAGGCTGTCGCTCGTGTCGGTAACGCCATCTATGGCAATGCCTGGATCAGGCGGCTCTCGCCGCACGAGGCATTGCTAGTTGTACGGCATGTGCCGTATCGGTTGCGATATCGCCACAGCTCGCCGTCGGCAGCTCTGGTTTCACGGGATCTCGCGCCCGGACTGCGAGAAGAGGTGACGCGGGCTGCTGACCGTCACGACGAGTGTGAAGCGCAGTGGCAGGCGACCTGGAAAACGATCAAAGATCACATCGCCCGCGGCAGGCTGATAGCCTGGATCGAGCTTGGCCGCGATCTCCAGCCGTTTCGGCCCGAATGGATCGCGCGCCTAGCGCGGTTTGGGCGCACCAGGGCGCCGACCCTGTACCCGCACGGCACGACGCGAGCGCCGGAACAGCCCTATGATGTTCTCTCCGCCGCGCCGGGAGAGGCACCGATCGATCGCCGCGCCGATTGCGTGCAGGTGCCGGTGGCCGACTATCCCGGTGAGGGTGGGGTTATTTGGTTCGACCCGCCCGGAGTGCTAGGGCGCGACGGCGAGATGTATCTGCACGGGGAAGGGTTCGTCATTGACGCTGCCCAGTTCGATAAGCTGTATCCGGCGCTCGTCGCCGCAACGGCACCGAATGAGCCGGCGATGTCATCGTCGGCGGGGGCACCAATCTCTAACACTGGAGCGGCGGGTCCGCCGACAGACCACCAGCCCGAAAAGTTGGAGAAATCTACCGCGAGCCTCGCTGACATCAAGGAGGCGATCGAAGCGCACGGCCGCGCCTCGGAAGAAGAACTATGGGAGGCCGTCCGGGCAGCGTATCCCGGCAAAAACATCCCGCGGGCATTACTGCGCCAAGCGACAAGAGAAGTGTTCGGCACCCGACCACCCGGCCGTCCCAAGCGCTGCGAATAATTCGCCGAAAACTCGCCGCCGGATTTAATTCGCCGCCGCATGGCAGATTTTGACGGCGACTTTTTGCTCCCATAAATGGGTGACCGCTCAATCCTGATGAGGAGCGGTCATGACAACCACAGAATGCCACAATACCGGCGAGCGTCCGGCGCTCGCCGATGATCTGATCTATGGCGCCGCGGCGATCGGGAAGGAAATCGGCCTACCGACACGCAAGGTATTCTATCACGCGGAGCGCGGAAATCTGCCGATCCGCAAGATTGGCAACCTGTTGGTGGCGAGCCGCCGCCAACTCCGCGCGCATCTTCTCGGCGAGGCGGATGCGGCATGAGCGCCGACACAATCGCCGCAGCGCGCGATTACCGCCGCTGCGGTCGGCGCGTCGTGCTGATCCCGGCCGGGCAGAAAGGGCCGCGCGAGAAAGGCTGGCAGGATCGCGATATCGGGCTTGACGAGATACCGCAACGATTCGCCGGCGGCGGCAATGTCGGGGTGATCCTCGGCGCGCGATCGGGCGAACTTACCGATATCGACCTTGACTGCCCCGAGGCGCTGGCGCTCGCGGACATCTACCTGCCGCCGACCGACGCGACCTTCGGGCGCAAATCGAAGCCTCGAAGCCATCGGCTCTATATCGCGCCGGGCGCGCGATACGAAAGCTTCGCCGACCCGCTCGCCGGAAAGGATGAGAAGAGCACCCTCCTCGAAATTCGCGCGGACGGGCCGGACGGCGGCGCGCATTTGACATTGTTCCCGCCCTCGGTAGCGGACGGCGAGCGTCGGGAATGGCATGACGAGACAATCGCCCCCGCCGTCATCGATGCGGCGGCGCTGCGCACCGCGACGGCCTGGCTGACGATCGGCTGCCTCACTATGCGCCATGTCTCGGAGCATGCCGCGCGGCGGCCCGGCCCGGATCTCCCGCGGCTCTTGTGGGAATGCGATCACGCACTCGGCCGCGCGGCCTATCGCTGGCTTGGCTGGCCCGATCCTGAGAAACCGCGGTGGCAACCGCGCCGGCGCGCCGAGATGTCCCGGCAGGATATCGACCTCGCCGAGATGGTCGCAGCCATCCCGAACGATGCCGATTGGGAGGAATGGAACGCGATCGGGCTAGCGATCCACGCCGCCAGCGGCGGTAGCGATGACGGCTTCATCGCGTTCGATGATTTCAGCGAGCGTTCGCCGAAATACCTGCCGCACGCGGTCGAAGAGCGCTGGCGCAATTACCGACGCTCGCCGCCCTCGCGCACCGGCATTGGCAAACTCGTCAAACTCGCGCTGGCCGCCGGCTGGCGGCCGAAGCCCGAACCGGGCGATGCGGCGCAATGAACGCGCAAGACGACTTCATCCGCCAGCAAGCCGAGGCGGCGTCGGAAGAGCAGCGATGGCGGGAATACCGGGCCGGCAACGCAAAGCCCAACGGGTGTGCGCGCCGCGAGCCGCACGCTATCGAGCTGATGCGTTTCGCCGACATGCGCCCGCGGCTCGACGGTCGCCCGCTCGTCAAGGGGATTCTAGAGCAGGAACAGACGAGCCTCATCGTCGGCCCGACAGGCTGCGGCAAGACGTTCCTCACACTCGACATAGGCCTGCACGTCGCCGCCGGCCGCGAATGGTTCGGCCGCCGCGTCTCGGTGGGTGCTGTCGTTTATGTCGCTGCCGAGGCCGGGCGTTCGATCATCAACCGCGTCGCCGCCTGGAAGATCGCATACGGCTATGGCAAGGAGGATGCGGCGATCCCGTTCGCCACCGTGACCAGCCCGGTTGATCTCTGTCACGCCAATGCGGGGGACCTCGACCGCCTCATCGCCACCATACGGGCCGCCGGGTTCGATCATGTCGCGCTGATCGTTGTCGATACCATCAGTCGTGCGCTCTCTGGCGGCGACGAGAACAGCCCCAGCGATATGGGCGCCATTGTCGGCTCGCTCGATCGACTACGCGACGAGTTCCGCTGCCACGTCGCCGCCGTCCACCATCTCGGAAAAGAGACGGCCCGCGGCGCTCGCGGTCATTCGCTGCTAACGTGCAATCTCGATACGGTGATTGAGGTTGCGCGCGACGAGGCAACCGGGATCGCGACCGCCACCATCACAAAGCAACGTGACGGTGCGACCA
>JBOHMF010000007.1:0-26773 GCA_050730055.1 Allostellaceae bacterium | reverse complement strand
AGTTTGGAGTGCTTCTCGCGCAGCGGCAGCCGCTTGGCGTAGCGCTCCTCGAATTCGGCCACGCTGCCGGCGCGCAGGGTATAGGTCCGCACTTCATAGATCATTGACGCCTCCTCCAGTCTGCAATGGCGGCCTGCCGGAGAACCGTCCGACGCTGCCCGTTTTCCGAGGCTCCATCTGCCCTCGTCCCGAGGCAGGATAGCCACGCCGGAGGATTTTGCGAAGCCAAAGGAGTCCTGGTCCGGCAGGTGGCCGCGCCGCGCCGCCGCGCCGCAGCCCTTGCCGCAAGGGCCGTTTTCGGCCAGTTTCTGATCCGGCCAAGATTCCACGGCGAGATTGTGGGAGAGGAGACGGGGATGGCAGCAGCCGAGCAGCAGGTGACGGCGGTTGACGAGTTGAAAACGCTCTATGCGCCGCCCTCGGAGCGCGCGCTCAAAAAGGAGATCGACCACATCGATGCGGTGGGGCGCGCCTTTATCGCCGCCTCGCCGTTTCTCGTGCTGGCGAGCGGCAGCCGCCGCGGGCTGGATTGCTCGCCCAAGGGCGATACGCCCGGTTTTGTCCAGGTGGCGGATGAGGGGCGCACCGTGCTGATCCCCGACCGGCGGGGCAACAACCGCCTCGACAGTCTGAAAAACCTCGTCGAGGACCCGCGCGTCGGGCTGATCTTTCTGGTGCCGGGGGCGAACGAGACCTACCGGGTCAACGGTCGCGCTCGGGTCAGCACCGATCCGGCCCTGCGCCACCGCTTTGCCGTCGATGGCAAGGAGCCGGCGACAGTCATCGTCGTCGCGGTCGAGCAGGCTTTTCACCACTGCTCAAAGGCGCTGATCCGCTCCAGCCTGTGGCAGGCGGGGAGCCAGGGCCGCCCCAAGGGGGTGCCGAGCCTGGGCGATTTTGCCGCAGCGCGCAATCCCGGCACCGAAGGCGCCGCCTATGATGCCGATTACGCCCGCCGCGTGCCAAACGAGCTTTACTGATCGCGGGGCAGGTCCCTCCCCGGTTGCCGGGAGAGGATCGGGGTGAGGGGTGCAGCCCTGGAGGGTTGGCGCAGACCCGATCTGGGTGACAAACATGGCATCGATACAGGCTTTGATCGCATAAGAGGTTCAAGGGGTCGGAACGACCCGGCTTCCAGCCAAAAAACCGGCCCGGGTGGTCCCGCGGAAGAGGCTGCCCCAACCCGAGGCGCGGCCGGTGGCTGAGCGCGCGGGAGTATGCCGATCTGGGGTGCCGATGGGGCTGCGACGGCGTGGCAGTTTGACGGCCCGAAAAACCCGATCATATGCATCGGGAACTAACAAGAACTGTTTGCCCGGCGATGGATCTCGAACTGGCGCGCACTTTTCTCGAGGTGGTTGGCTCTGGCAGTTTCGTAGGCGCGGGACAGCACTTGAACGTCAGCCAATCGACCGTGAGCATGCGGGTCCGGCTGCTCGAGGAGCAGCTCGGTGTGCGGCTGTTTGTGCGCAACAAGGAGGGTGCTGCGCTGACCCCGGCGGGCGCGCAGTTTCAGCGTCATGCCGCAGCGCTCATCCGGGTCTGGCAACAGGCAAGGCAGGACCTTCTGTTGCCGCGGCGTTTTCGGACTACGCTCAGGATCAGTGGCGAGGCTGGGTTGTGGAACCGGTGGCTGCACCATCTGGTGCCGTGGATGCGACAGAATGCGGCTGACATTGCATTGCGCTGCGGAGTGGATCTGCCCGAGGGAATGACGCACGGCCTGGTCGAAGGATTGCTGGATGTCGGCGTCATGTATTCGCCGCGGAGTCGGGCGGGGCTCCAGATTGTTCGGTTTGCCGAGGAAGAGCTCGTGTTTGTCGAGGCGGAGGGGCCCGACGGGCCGAATGGCTCGAATGAGCAGGTCTACGTGGATTGGGGAAACGAATTTCGCCACCAGCACCAGATGACCTTTCCCGATTTCCCGACTCCGGCTCTCTATATCGGGCTTGGCACGCTCGGCTTTGAGCAACTGCTGTGCAATGGCGGGGCCGGCTATTTCCCGCTGGATCTGGTCGAGCCGCACCTCGCGGCGGGGCGAGCACGGCTCGTCCCGGGCATGCCCACCTTTGCACTGCCGATCTATGCAGTGCATGCAAACGGTGCCGATGCGGATCTGATCGGTGTGGTGTTGCGCGGTCTTTCGGCTGTCGCCGCCGATCATCCCGGTATCGCGAAGGCCGAGGCGAGCCGGATCTGACACCTCTCGCGGCGGCGCGGCACGCAAAGCGAGCAATGCGTCACTGGTGAGTCGGCTATGCAGCGATCGTCTTTGCAGACGACCGCAGTCTCCGCTCGCGCGTCCGGAGCCATCGCAATTGCACATGGCGCGCTGCGGTTATTTTCATCTGTCTCTGCGTGTCCCTCTTCGCGTGGGCATTGCAATCGGGATTTCGCATGGATGGTATCAGGTAATTTCATGTCAAAGCGCAGCAAGTGAGTGAATGCCGCGTACAAATCACAATTACCGATAGCACCTATCAATAATTATCGATCGAAATTATTGATATAATCCCGCATTGATTCTCAATCATGATTCTCGATTATGTAATTCAAAAAATATCAATCGTAATCATCGATAGCATCATGCAATAATTCTCACTTGCTGGCACGCGAAATTCGCCCCACTTCTCCAACTGATCCTGGGCTGTCGCCTGGAAGTTAGCTGGAGACGTGCCACGCAACGCAGCAGCTTTGACCGGGAAAATCAGAGCCGGCAGCCGACGCCTGATGAGGTGAACAGGGCGCTCGTGAGGCTGGTGCGAGCCGGTGCGCCACAGAGCCTGCTCTGGGCCGAGCCGGAAATCATCGACTTTGACAAACTGCCGGATGACTCCCCGCTCAAGCAGGAGATCGAGAAGATGGAAGCGGAGTATCAGCTTCGCTTGGCGCAGCGGGAGTGGTTATTGGCTCGGATGTCGAGCGCGTGGTCGGAGCTGAAGCGGCTCTATCACGAGTGGTTTGCGCACCTGCCTCCTCCGAGCCGGGCGCGCCGATGAGTGGTCGCAAAACACCGCATGAAGCGGGAGCTGCCGCAAAACGAAAGGCTGCACTGAGGAACCGTAAGAAACCCGGCCAATCGCTCTCGATAGACGAAGCTGTCGAGAGCGCTGCGCTCGCCGAGCTCGGCGACTTCTCGACCAACCGCCGCGTGCTGGTGATCATGGGGATCGCGGTGCTCGTCGCGATCGCGACATCGATCGTCGGCGTGCTGATGTTTCGCCTGATCGAGCTGATCACCAACCTCTGCTATTTTGGGCGTTTCAGTTTTACCTACATCCCGTTCAGCGAATCAAAGCTTGGCTGGATCGCCGTGCTGATCCCGATCGCCGGCTCGATCATCGTGGGCTTTATGGCACGCTACGGCACCGACAAGATTCGCGGCCACGGGATCCCGGAGGCGATCGAGGCGATTCTCTTGGGTCGCTCGCGGCTCGACGCAAAGGTCGCGGTGCTGAAGCCAACCTCGGCGGTGATCGTGATCGGGACGGGCGGCCCGTTTGGCGCCGAGGGTCCCATCATCATGACCGGTGGTGCGATCGGCTCGCTGATCGCGCAGGTGCTGCCGGTGAGCGATACCGAGCGCAAGATTCTGCTGGTGGCCGGCGGGGCGGCCGGCATGACCATCGTGTTCGGCACACCGATCGCCTCGATAATGCTCGCGGTCGAGTTGCTGCTGTTTGAATGGACGCCGCGCAGTTTTCTGCCGGTTGCCGTCGCCTGCGTCGTCGCCGCCATCATGCGCCACTTCAGCGGGCTCGAATACCCGTTGTTTCCGTTTGTCGGCGACGTTTCGATCACGCTCACCGGGTTTGGCGGGTGGGTCCTTGTCGGGGTCTGCGGCGGTCTGCTCTCGATCGTGCTCACGCGCATGGTCTATCTGGCCGAGGACGGGTTCCGACGACTACCGGTCCATTGGATGTGGTGGCCGGCGTTGGGCGCGATCGCGGTCGGGATCGGTGGCCTGATCGACCCCAACGCGCTCGGTCTTGGTTACGCCAACATCGCGCAATTGCTGCGCGGCTCGTATACGCCCCAGGCCGGCCTCAGTCTTCTGGTCGTAAAGGCGATCATCTGGGCGATCGCGCTCGGCTCCGGCACCTCCGGCGGCACGCTCGCGCCCCTCATGATGATGGGCGGCGCGATGGCGGCGGCCGCGGTGGGGATACTGCCGCACGCGGCGCCCGGTTTCTGGCCGATGCTCGCGATGGCGGCGGTCCTCGGCGGGACGCTGCGCTTGCCGCTTACGGCGATATTCTTTGCCGTCGGCGTCACCGGCAATACCCACGTGCTGCTGCCGCTGATCGTGACCTGCGTGTCGGCATACACGGTGGACGTTCTGCTGATGCGGCGCGACATCCTGACCGAAAAGATCGCGCGCCACGGTCATCACGTGACGCGCGAGTGGCACGTGGATCCGTTTGTGTTGACACCGGTCGGCGACGTGATGGTTTCCGATGTGGAGACCGTGCCGGATACGATAACCCTGCGCGAGGCGATCAGGCTCCTCGCGGATCGCAATACCCGCCACCCGAGCTTCCCTGTCATCGATGCCCACCGCCACGTTCTCGGCATCATTGATCCGCCGAGAGTGATCGGCTGGCGCCATGCCGGAAAGCATCGGGACACGACGCTCGGTGAACTTTTTGCGGATATGCCGAGTGTCGCGCTCGCCTATCCGGACGAGTACCTCGACCATCTCGCGGAACGCATGATGGAAGCGAACGTCGCCCACATGCCGGTGGTCGCACGCGAGGGTTCCACCCTCGTCGGCTATATCGGCTGGAAGGATCTGCTCAAGGTGCGGAGCAAGATGCTCGAGGACGATGCGATACCCAAAGGGTGGCCGTGGCCGCGAGTCGCGCGCGCCAATGTGATGGCGCGGACGAGGCGCTTGCTCCGCGGCGGGTTCAGACCGCCTGCTCAGGCTTCCAGCGCCAAGAACCCGAGCGACCCCGGCGCGACCCCGGCTGAGTGAGGATAGGCGCCGTTCCCCTCAACCCTCTCGCGCTTGGCGGCGCAGGCCCCCTCCCTCTCCCCGCAGAGCGAGGAGAGGGTCAGGGTGCGGCCCTGAAGGGGTCGACTCAGATCCCGGCCTGGGTGACAAACTTGGTGTTGAGATAGGCTTCGATCGCCTCGGAGCCGCCTTCGGAGCCGTAGCCCGAGTCCTTGACCCCGCCAAACGGCACCTCGGGGAGCGCGAGACCGTGATGGTTGATCGCGATCATCCCGGTCTCGACCGCCGCGGCGATCGCATTCGCGGTCTTGGCCGAGCGGGTGTAGGCGTAGGCGGCGAGACCGTAAGGCAGGCGGTTGGCTTCGGCGACAACCTCGTCAAAGCTCTTGAACGGGGCGATCACGGCGACCGGGCCAAAGGGCTCCTCGTTCATGATGCGGGCGTTCTTTGGCACCTCGGTCAGCACTGTCGGCTCGTAGAAATTGCCCTTGTTGCCGATGCGGTGGCCGCCGGCGCCGAGCCGGGCGCCCTTCTGCACCGCATCGCCGATAAAGGTTTCCATTGCGGTGATGCGGCGCGGGTTGGCCATCGGCCCCATCTGGGTGGTCTTATCGAGGCCGTCGCCGACCCGCGCGGCTTTGACCGCGGTGGTGAACTTGTCGACAAAGGCGTCGTAGACTTTCTCCTGCACCAGGAACCGAGTCGGCGAGATGCAGACCTGGCCGGCATTGCGCAATTTGCCGGCCGCGAGGAGCTTGCTGGCGAGATCGATATCGGCGTCGTCAAAAACGATCGAGGGTGCGTGCCCGCCCAGTTCCATCGTCATCCGCTTCATGTGGGCGCCGGCGAGCGCGGCCAGTTGCTTGCCGACCGCGGTCGAGCCGGTGAACGAGACCTTGCGGATGACCGGGTGCGGGATCAGGTACTCGGAGATTTCCGCCGGCACCCCGTAGACCAGGTTGATCACCCCGGCGGGAACCCCGGCATCGGCAAAGCAGCGGATCAGTTCGGCCGGCGAGGCGGGCGTCTCTTCCGGCGGCTTGACGATGATCGAGCAGCCGGCAGCAAGCGCGATCGAGACCTTGCGCACGACCTGATTGATCGGGAAATTCCACGGGCTGAACGCGGCGACCGGACCCACCGGCTCCTTGACGACAAGCTGGTAGACACCCTCGGCGCGCGCCGGGATGACGCGGCCATAGGTACGCCGCGCCTCCTCGGCAAACCAGTCGATGACATCGGCACCGGCGAGCGTCTCGCCTCTCGCCTCGGCGAGCGGCTTGCCCTGTTCGAGGGTTAGGAGGGGGGCGATCGTGTCGGCCCGCTCGCGCAGGAGGTTCGCCGCCTTGCGCATGATCTTTGAGCGGTCAAAGGCGGATATCCTGCGCCAGGTGTGAAAGCCCCGGTCGGCGGCTTCGAGCGCGCGATCGAGATCGCTTTTGTCGGCATGAGCGACGGTGCCGATCTGTTCGCCGCTCGCCGGGTTGACGACCGGCAGGGTACGGCCCATCGCCGCCTTGCCCCACTCTCCGTCGATAAACAGCGAAACGTCCGAATACATGGGAAGCTCCTCTCTGGTCATGGTCAGGCCCGCAGCGGCGCGGACCCGTTCAAGCGCGACAGCGGCGGCCGGCGCCGTCGCGCCAGGCGATCGGCCCGGCCCTCCGGGGACGCGCCGTCGCGGTTTGGCGACGTCTGCCATATCCGTAAAGCCCGGTCAGTCCTGGATCTTGTTGAAATCGTATGCGCCAACGCCCTGCAACAGCAGAAAGCGGCAATCCTCGCCCGCGCCGCCATTTGCGATCTGGTGCGCAGTCCGGGGAGGGATCGCATAACGCCCGCCGGCCAGGAGCCGCTCCTCGGCGCGCGGCGCGCGGGTCTCGATCCGCAGGGTTCCGGCGAGACAGAAATACCAGTCGGTGACGCCGGTGTGGTAATGCCACGGGATGACATCGCCGGGCGCGAGCGTATAGAGCCGCGCCCGCAGACCGGCGCTCTCTGCGATCGTTTCCACGCGCTTGACGGTATAGCCGACGTCGGCCATGGCAACCTCCCTCAAAATCGCCGGTGGCGATATACGATATGGTGTCTGGATCAGAGCCGGGCAGCGCCTTCTTTCAGCCGATGATCGGCAATTCGTCATAGGTGTGGAACGGCGGCGGCGAGGACAGCGTCCATTCGAGCGTTGTCGCCCCCTCGCCCCAGGGGTTGGCTTCGGCCCGGCGCCCGGCGAAGAGGGTATAGACAACGATAAAGATGAAGAACACGGTCGAGGCCCCGCTGATATAGGAGCCGATCGAGCTGACAAAGTTCCAGCCGGCAAACGCCGCCGGGTAGTCCACAATGCGCCGCGGCATTCCCGCCAGCCCGAGGAAGTGCATCGGGAAAAAGGCGATGTTGACGCCGATGAAGGTGGTCCAAAAATGAATTTTACCTAGAGTCTCATTGTACATTCGCCCGGACATTTTTGGGAACCAGTAATAGAACCCGGCAAATATGCCAAACACCGATCCGAGCGACAGCACGTAATGGAAGTGGGCGACGACGAAATAGGTGTTGTGCAGGACCATATCGACGCCGGCATTGGCCAGCACCACACCGGTCACGCCGCCGATCGTGAACAGAAAGATGAAGCCGATGGCAAACAGCATCGGGGTCTTGAACTCGATGGAGCCGCCCCACATCGTCGCGATCCATGAGAAGATCTTGATGCCGGTCGGCACGGCGATCAGCATCGACGAGGCGGTGAAATAGGCGCGCGCATCGACCGAGATCCCCGTCGTGAACATGTGGTGCGCCCATACGGTAAAGCTGAGAAAGCCGATCGCGACCAGCGCGGCGACCATGCCGACATAGCCGAAGATCGGCTTTTTCGAGAAGGTCGAAACCACCTGGCTGATGATCCCGAAAGCCGGCAGGGCCATGATGTAGACTTCGGGATGACCAAAAAACCAGAACAGGTTCAGGTACAGCATCGGGTCGCCGCCGCCCGCCGGATCAAAAAAGGTCGTGCCAAAATTGCGGTCGGTCAAGAGCATCGTGATCGCCCCGGCAAGCACCGGGATCGCGAGCAGCAAGAGGAAGGCCGTGACCAGTTCGGACCAGACAAAGAGCGGCATCTTGAGCAGGGTCATCCCCGGCGCACGCATGTTAAAGATCGTCGTGATAAAATTGATGGCACCCAAAAGGGACGACATCCCCGCCAGGTGAATGGCAAAAATGACCATATCGACGGCCGGTCCCTGATGGCCGGCGACGCTGGACAGCGGCGGATACAGCGTCCAGCCGACGCCGGCCCCGCCACCGACAAACATCGAGCAGAACAACAGCAGATAGGCCGGGACCAGGAGCCAGAAGCTGATGTTGTTGAGGCGGGGAAATGCCATGTCGGGCGCGCCGATCATCAGCGGGATGAACCAGTTGCCAAAACCCCCGACCAGCGCCGGCATGAGCACAAAGAAGATCATCGTCAGGCCGTGCGCCGTGACCAGCGTGTTGTAGGCTTGGTGATCGGCGCCAAAGAGATGACTTCCCGGCGTCATCAGATTGTAGCGCATCAGGATCGACATCGCCCCGCCGAGCAGGCCGGTGCAGACGGCAAAGGTCAGGTATAGCGTGCCAATGTCCTTGTGGTTTGTGGACATCAACCAGCGCCGGACAAAACCGATCTGATGGCGATAGTCCTCGGCAATGGCAAATGCCTCAGCCATTGACGCCTCCCTTATAGGTGCATGGACCCGCAGAGACCCGCGCCGCCGCGCCGGTCGCCGCATTCGCCGGCCTGCGCTTGACCTTCGGACAGAACCCGCAAACCCTGCCGGCAAAGACGTGCCGGAAAACCGGGAAGGGTTTGCCGGGTATAGAGGCGGAAGTACGCCGCTTATCGGAAGGTGCGCGCGGCAGGGAAGAGGATAGAGGTCCGGTCATGGGACACTCCTCGATCACTCGCAACGCCGGAGGACACCCGCTTCCCGCGCCGGAAAGACCCAAGTGGCAGGGTCGTCTTCCGGGCGCCGCGCGGTCAGATATATGTGAGATGAATGTTATGGGTCAACCGGATCGGCTCGGTCGGGTTGACGCAGGGGCGCCGGGAGTGAGCGATCTCCTGCGTCGTCAGCGGGGCGCGCGCCAGTGCAAGGACATGGACTGCGTCGCGGTCTGTCCCGTGGATTGCTTTTACGAGAGGGAAAACGTGCTGGTCATCCACCCCGACGAGTGCATCGATTGTAGGGTGTGCGAGCCGGAATGCCCGGCGGAGGGGGTGGTAGCGGCACCCGACGGCCCGGGGCTAGCGTCTGTTGACATTCATCGGAGAGTGATCACAGAGCCGACGAGATGGATCATTGCGCGGAAGCTCTCGTCGGTTTTGTCGTAGCGCGTCGCAATCCGGCGAAACGCCCTGAGAGCACAGAAGAAGTTTGCGACGAGATGGCGCCAGCGGTACATGCGAAAGTCGCTGGTCACAGGTTGCTTGCGATTGGCTTTGGACGGAATGATCGTCATCGCCCCCGTGCGCTCAATTCGACGCGCGTTCCCGGCGATCGGCGGTTGTGCGGCAGCCCTTTTTGCAGCAGGTTAAGATCGAGCAAAGAGGGAATCACGGCGGCGCAGGCGAGCACGTCAGGATCGCGGATCGGCACCGCGCGTTCCCTGCCGCCTCACCGGCCGGTGAATTGCGGCTTGCGCTTGTCCTTGTATGCGGCAAGCCCTTCGCGCAGATCGTCGCTGGTGCGCACGCGGGCGAGGGCGGCCGTGGTCGCGACCATGCGCTCCACCGGTCCGACCGGCAGGACCATATCGTTGACAAAGCGTTTGAGCGTGCCGATCACCAGCGGCGCCGCGCCCGCCAATTCCTCGGCCATCGCCAGCGCTGCGCGTTCGTGCTGCCCGTCCGGCACCACCCGGTTGACAAAACCGACCTCGTAGGCGCGCTGGGCGCCGACCCTGGCACTGAGCAGCATCACCTCCATCGCCAGCTTGTGCGGCATCCGCGCCGCCAGCGAACTGATCATGCCTCCGGTGAGGCCGAGCTTTGCTTCCGGGTAATAGAATTGGGTGGACTGCGCCGCGACCATCAGGTCGCACATCATGACCATGACGATGCCGCCGCCGACGCACCAGCCGGTTGTCGCCGCGATGATCGGCTTGTCGGTGCGAAACCCGACATTGGGGATGCAGCGCCACAACTCGGGCAGATCGTTGACATCGGCGCCGGCGGTGAAGGCGCGCTCGCCGACGCTGCTCAGGATCGCGACGCGCTGCGGCGAGCGGTCAAACTCCTGAAACGCCTGCTGCAACTCCACCGCGACCGCGCTGCTGATCGCGTTGAGCCGCTCCGGCCGGGCGATCCGGATGATCGATACCGGCCCGTGCTGCTCCACACTCACCACATCCATCGCCCATTCCTTACGATCGCGGTCGCCAGGCTGCACTTGTTGCCATTGACCGATAGCCGACTCGGCGAAAGCTTGCGTCCGGTCCAAGGCTGCCCTGTCATGTCTCCGTGTCCTTATCTGCCGATCGCAGCCATCGTTTCATGATATGGAACGCGGGTCCAGCCGGCCAAGACAACAGGATGGCCCGCACCCCGTCCGCTTCCTCCCGATCGGGCGAGCCCGCCAAAGCCCGCAACGCCGCGCGGTGCTCGCCAAAATCCATGACCGACTCGGCACGTTTCCTCCGCACACCGCGGATGCCTCTTCGGGGTTCTGTCCCATGTGGACCAACCGGGGCAACCTTGCTTAGAGTTGGTCGCGGCGGGGGCGTGATCCCCGGAACGAGAGGGCGGGTGAGATGGACAAAGCCAGGCGTCAGATGCATCTCGGGGTTTTTGTCCTCGGGACCGGCAATCACTCCGCCGGCTGGCGCTATCCGGGTGCCGCGGTCAGCAACAACCAGCTTGCGGTCATCGCCGAGATCGCGCAGATCGCCGAGCGCGGCAGGTTTGACCTGCTGTTTGTCTCCGACGGGCTGGTCATGGACCCCGGGGATCATCCCTCCTTTTTGTGCCGCTTTGAGCCGACCACATTGATCTCGGTGCTGAGCACGATGACCCGGCATGTCGGCCTCGGCGCGACGGTATCGACCAGCTTTGGCGAGCCTTATCACGTCGCCCGCACCTTTGCCTCGATCGATCATTTGAGCGAGGGTCGCGCCGCGTGGAATGTGGTGACCAGTTCGGCGCTGAAAGCCGCGCAGAATTTCAGCCGCGAGCGGCACATGGACCACGACTTGCGCTATGCGGTCGCCAATGAGTTTGTCGATGTCGTCAAGGGGTTGTGGGACTGCTGGGGCGAGAATGCGATCATCGCCGACAAGACGAGCGGGGTCTTTCTCGACCCGACCCGGGTGCGCCCGTTGAACCACAAGGGCCGGTTCTTTCAGGTCAAGGGTCCGATCAACACCGCGCGCTGCCCGCAAGGCCACCCGGTCATCATCCAGGCCGGCGGCTCGCCCTCGGGTCTCGAACTGGCGGCGCGGACCGCCGATGTCGTGTTTTCGGTGGTGCAGGAGCTGGCGGGCGCCAAGGCGGCCTATGCCGATCTGAAGGGGCGGCTCGCCCGCTACGGGCGCCGACCGGACCAGCTCGCGGTTCTCCCCGGGGTCATGCCGATCATCGGCGCGAGCGAGGCCGAGGCCCGGGACAAACTGTCCCTGCTGCAAAGCTGGCTGACCCCGACCAATGCCTTGACCCTGGTGTCGAGCCGGATCGGCTACGACGTGTCCGGCTTTCCGCTCGACGGTCCGGTGCCGGCACCGCCCCCGGTGGAGGGCGGCCGCGCCTTTTCGCGCGTCCTCTACGAAGCCGCGCAGCGCGACAACATGACCTTGCGCGATCTCTACAACCTGACCGCGGCGGCGCGCGGGCACTGGGTCCTGTGCGGCACACCGCAGCGGATCGCCGACACGTTGGAGCAGTGGTTTGTCGAGGGTGCGGCCGACGGGTTCAACATTCTGCCGCCCTATTTCCCCGGCGCCTTTGCCGATTTTGTCGATCTCGTCGTGCCCGAATTGACGCGGCGCGGTCTGTTCCGGCGCGACTATGAGAGGAAGACGTTGCGCGACCATTTTGGCCTGGCCCCGGTGCCCGCTCCGGGGGCGCGCCGGGAGGTCCTTGGGGCGGCGGAGTGAGCGGCGCACAAAAGGCGCGAGGGGTTTCTCGACGGCTGATGTTCCGGGACTGCTGATGCCGGTCGGCGCCGCAACCCCAGCCTCACACTTCAGACCCGGATGAACAATCTTCATAGCTTCAACACCTGACCTTTCGCTGCGACAGACAGTCCGAGCGACTGGAAACGCAGCAGCGAGTTCCGGATGGCCTCCGCGCTCAGCCCGCGCAGAATGAACACGAGACGGGAGCGGCGATCGCCAGACGGCCAGGCATCGAGATGCGTCGGAGTATGGACGAGGTGCTGTACGCCCTGCACGACAACCGGCGTCGGGGTCCCGAGGACGTTTACGATGCCCTTGATCCGCAGGATTTTTTCTCCGTGCCGGTGCAGCAGCATGGTGAGCCAGACGCCAAACGCCGCCCACTCGATCGGCCTTTCAAGGGTGATGCAGAAAGCCTCGATGTCTGCCCCGTGCCGGGTACGATGGAGCGAGGCCGGGTATTCCTCCCCTTCGGCTGTGTGATCGTGGCCGCGGCGGTGCGTTTCGTCGTCGCCTTCAACGGCGAGCCAGCGCCTGACCTCGGCCGATCTCGCCCGAGGATCCCAGGCTTCCTGGCCGATCAGGAGATCGCCGTCGGTTTCGCCGTGCCGGGCGGAGAGGATCGCGGCGGCCGGGTTCAGACGCTCCAGAGATGAGACGACCGCCGACAACGAGCCGGGATCGGCAAGGTCGAGCTTGGTCATGACCAGCCGATCGGCGACCGCCGCCTGCTTCACGGCCTCCGGATGCGCGGCGAGGGTGGCAAGGCCGTTCACGCTGTCCACGGTCGTGATCACGTTTCCCACGCGAAAATGATGACGGAGCACGGGGTCCAGCATCGCGGTCGCGAGGAGCGGGACCGGGTCTGCAAGACCGGTGGTCTCGATGATGATGCGTCGGAAACGCGGCACGATCCCGCGTTCCCGCCGCGAATAAAGATCGGCGACGGCCCGTGCGAGATCGCCGCGGATCGTGCAGCAGATGCAGCCGCCCGGCAGCAGCACCGTCGTGTCGCCGAGCGCCTCGACCAGGAGATGGTCGATGCCGACCTCGCCAAACTCGTTGATCAGCACCGCGGTGTCGTGAAAGGCCGGCGCGGCGAGGAGGCGGCGCAGCAGGGTGGTCTTGCCGCTGCCAAGAAAGCCGGTGAGGATGTTGACCGGCAGGGTCGCCGCGGCGGACATCACGCGCCCCGCTCCCGGACAATGCCGGCGAGGTGATCGAGCAGGAGCGGGTCGAGCGGGTCGAGAGCGCGGTTTGCGATCGTCTCGGCCTTGCGCCACAGTTCCGGCAGCGTTTCGGCGAGTTCAATCCGCCCGGTCGGTGCGCGGATGGCCGTGACGGCGCCGTGCCAATCGTCGACCGTGAGCCGATACAGGGAGAGGACATCGTTGAGCAACCGGGCGCGGCGCAGCCGCGTCCGCCGCAGGGATGTTGCGCCGCCCGCCCCCGCGGGGCCCGCTTGATTGGCCCAATGGTCGGCGCCGAGAATTCCGCAGAGTCCGCACATGATGGCCTCGCCGCTGCCCGGCGGGCGAAGGCCGCAGCCGCCGCCCGCAGTTCCCGTCATCCTCTATTTCCGCCGCGGATGCCGGCGCGCGAAGTCGTCGGCCATCTCCTCCATCGTGCAGAACCGCACGCCGGGGTGCCGGATCATGTGGCCGTAGAGGCGCTCCAGCATCATCAGCACGTGCGGGCGGCCCGAAACGTCGGGATGAATGGTGATCGGGAACACCGCGTAGTCATATTCGCGATACACCCAGTCGAACTGGTCGCGCCACATCGCTTCGATGTCGTACGGGCTGACAAAACCGTGGCTGTTCGGCGCCTTCTTGATGAACATCATCGGCGGCAGATCGTCGAGGTGCCAGCTCGCCGGGATCTCGATCAGATCGGTCTCCCGGCCGCGCACGAGCGGCTTCATCCACTCCTCCGGGTTCCCGGCATAGTCGATCTTTGTCCAACGGTCGCCAATACGCACGTAATAGGGCTCGAAATCGCGGTGCATCAGGCTGTGATCGTATTTGATGCCCTTCTTCAACAGCAATTCGTTGGTGATGGGACTGAATTCCCACCAGGGTGCGACGTAGCCGGCCGGGTGCTTGCCCCAGAGCTTTGTGACGAGAGCGATGGACTTGTCGAGGACCGCCTCCTCCTGCTCCGGCGTCATCGCGATCGGGTTCTCATGGCTGTAGCCATGGATGCCGATCTCATGGCCCGCCTCGGCGACCGCTTGCATCTCTGCGGGAAAGGTCTCGATGGAGTGGCCCGGGATGAACCAGGTCGTCCTGATGCCAAGGCGCCCGAAGAGCTTGACCAGCCGCAGACTGCCGATCTCGCCGGCGAACAGCCCGCGCGAGATGTCGTCAGGCGAATCCTCGCCGCCGTAAGAGCCGAGCCAGCCGGCGACCGCATCGACATCAATGCCGAACCCGCACAGGATCTCCTTGGCCATTTTTCTCTCCTCATGGCTCGTGCGCGGCGACGGGCGGATGGCGCTGTGCCGGACCGGCCGCCGGCGCGCAATCATGCCGTCCCCGCCGATCGTGGCAGCGTGCCGTGCTCGGCGAAAGCAAGGCGGCAACCGTCTCTTTTCATCGCGCTCCCTATCGTAAGGAACGGGAGCGATCATTGTCATCATCCTGAGTCCGCCAGGCAGCCAGGTTGCGGACCAGGAGCCGTTGGAGTCGAATGGGCGGTCGAGAGGGTCGCCGGTCGGCAGAGGTTGTAGAATTCTCTCCTTCTGCTGCCTCGCGAAAAGCTTTGGCAGCCTGCCGCGCGTCCGCGCGATCGCCCTGCCCTCGCGAGTGCGCAGACGGATCGGGTCGGCCTCAAACCCGGCAAAGATGGCCGGGACGTTGAAGAACATCACGGCCATCGGATCGCGGATCGTAGACGCCCGCCCCGAGCGCCAGCATGACGCCGCGCGGCACGAGGGCATCCCTTTGCGGACACCCGCCGGGCCTGCGGTGGGCCAAAAAGAAGCTCGGCATGGCAACAGATTCGGGTGTATTCCGCAGAGAGCGACCATTCCCGCCCGCTGCCGCACGGGTCTCTCGAAGGCCGGTACGGATTTGGTCAATTTCCCGGCAGCGGTCAGCGCGACGGGAGACGCACAAGGGCCGGCGCAATCGTGTCCGTCCGCCGCAGCACCCGCAACAGCAGCCATGCCACAATCGCAATGTTGACGGCGTTCCACAGGACGCCATCGAGAAATGCAGCGCGGTAGGAGCCGGTCAGATCAAAAATCTCTCCCGCCAGCCAAGCGCCGATCGACATGCCGATAAAATTCGCCACCGAGATCGGGGCGAGCCGCGTCGCCGCTTCCCGCGCCGGGAAGTATTCACGCACGATCATCGCATAGCACGGCACGACCCCGCTCTGGACAAAGCCGAACAGAAACGAGATGGCATAGAGCGCGCCGAGACTGCTGAAGAACACATAGAGAACGAGCGACAGGGCCTGCAGGGTCGAGCCGATCAGCAGGTTCGCCAGCCCGCCGATGCGGTCGGCGCTCCAACCGAAGAGGACGCGGCTTGAGAGGCTCGCCGCCAGCATCAGCGACAGCATGTCGGCGCCGCGCGTGGCGCCGTAGCCGAGATCGCGAGAATAGGCGATCAGATGAACTTGCGGCATCGACATCGCGAGGCAGCACATGATGCCGGCGATAAACAGAATGATATGGAGCCGGCGCGGCGCGAGGCCGAACGCCGCCGCGCTGGCGCCCACTGGCCTCGCCGCGGCGGCTCCGGCCTCGGGGAGCGGCAGGCGCCGGCGCAGCGCCAGGATCAGCGGCGGCATCGTCGCGAGACAGAAGAGGCCGAGCAGAACAAAGGTGTCCCGCCAGCCGATCGTCTTGAAGAAATGCTCCATCACCGGTGGCCACACCGCGCCGGCAAGCGTGTTCCCGGAGGCGCAGAGCGCAATCGCCAAGCCGCGCCGCCGCGTGAACCAATGCGAGACGTCGGCGACGAGAGGCGTGTAAACCGCGGCGCTGCCGACGCCGACAAGGAGGCCCTGCGCCGCCATGAAGACGGAAAGGCTCTGGGCATGGCCGACCGCGATATCGCCGAGGCCGAGCATGACCGTCCCGGCGGCGAGGGGAAGAGCAATGCCGAGGCGATCGGCGAGCCGCGACATCAGGAGGGTACCGGCAGAATAGCCGATCATCGTCGCAGCATAGGCCAGCGAGGCGTCCGCGCGGTTGACGGCGAACGCCGTCCCGAGCGCCGGCAGCACAACGACGATCGACCAGAAACCGCTCCCGCCGATCGTCGACAGCATCATCGCCACGATCAGCCGTGGCCAGGCGCCCTTTGGTTCCGTCTCGCTCACCATACAGACATGATTGCGCCAACCCGCGCCGGTGCGCCCCCGCACCCCGCAGGGCGCGGATCGGGCTCATGGCGGGAGACCGTCCCCTTTGCTCCTCGGCCTGCCGGTGCTGTCGCCGTGCTCCGATCGTCGCCCATGAGTGCCGTTGCCTGCCACAACGACAGCGATCTGCCGGGCCGCAAACGGGATTTCATCGCGCCGGCATGATACGCCTCATAAAGCCGTCAAAGAGCGGCACCGTGAAAGCCGTGTCGCCAGGGGTGGGGCTGCAGCGGGCGGTCGGGCTGATCGCGGACCCGGAGCGGTTTGGGTTTGTTGGCGTGCCGCTGTTCCAAGCGGCGACCGAGCGTGGCAAAGCCGTTCGTGTGAGCCAAGGGCGCCGACATCCTCACCCGCAAGCACGAGCTGGCCACAGGGAACCTTTCCATACGCGCAGGACACCCTCTTCTGGTGCGAAATGAAGGGGTTGGCGGCGTTATGATGGCAGCATTTGCTCCTCAGGGGGTGCCGCTGCCACGCTCATCGATCGCACCCTGCCGCCGGGTCGGGGAGCGCGACAGCCAACCCGGAGCGCATCGCCCGCACGATTGCCGATCGCGCGTGCCGCCAAGCCGCTTGAAGGCTGGAAGCCACCCTCAGGCCGCCCTCCGGCAACAGAAAACGCCCAAGTTGCTTATCATTTCCTATCAGAAACTGGTGCTGGAGTGCGCCTTCCATGCACACATATACCCTATCGGAAGGAGAGCGATGCCGTCCCGGTCGCGGACCGTGATGCGCGAGACGGCACCTTTTCAGTGATATGGCAAATTCCGTTGCGATCACACATGTCCTTCGGTAACGATCCCCTGGGTGTCGCGAACAGGCCGGAGACAATGCTCACCAAAGCTTCCTTGGCGCCGCGGGCGCTCCGGCAGGAGCGCCGAGAGCGGGCCGAACCCCTCAGAATATTACTGGTTAGCCACTACTTTCCGCCAGAAAACGTGATCGGGGCGGTGCGGGTCGGCAAGTTCGCAAAATTCCTGAAGGAAGCGGGACACGACATACGGGTTCTTGCGGCCGACACTTCCGGCGACCGCTCGCTGCCGCTGGAGGTTCCGGCGGAATGGGTGACTTATGTGCCGGCGCGGCAAGTCGGCGCAATTTTTGATCTGCTCGTCGGGTTTGTGCGACGCCTGGACTGGCACCCGGTTCCGGCGCAGGAGCGGCCGTCGGCGACGGCTGCCGCAGAGTCCTCCCCGGCCCGGATCGCGGACGCCCTGAGGCGACACTATTATGCGTTGCTGCAGATACCGGACAAGAGCGCCGGCTGGATCAAACCCGCGATGGGGGTCGGAAAAGGGATCGCGCACGACTGGCGGCCCGATCTCGTGTTCGCCAGCGGCCCGCCGCATTCGACGCTGATCGCGGCGCGCCATATCGCGCGGTCCTGCGCCGCGCCGTGGATTGCCGAATTGCGCGATCTGTGGAGCGATAATCCCTATTATGAGTACCCGCGCTGGCGGTGGTGGCTCGACCGCCTGATCGAGCGCAGGGTGCTCGCCGACGCCGCCGGTTTGGTCACGGTCACGCCGACCCAGGCCGAGATCCTGCGCCGCCATTATCAACAGCCGGTGGCCTGCGTTCTCAACGGCTATGCCGACGAGGATTTCCCGGCCGACCGGCCCGGCCCCCCTCCCGGCGAGGTCGTCTCGATCGTTTATACCGGGAGCATCTATGTCGGCTATCGCGATCCGAGCACATTGTTTCAGGCGATCGCGCTGCTCGGCGCCGAGCGCGAACGCGTCGCGGTGCATTTTTATGGACCAGCCAAAGCCGAGGTGCATCGGCTGCCGGCCGCCGCTGCGGTGCGCGAACAAATCTTTGTCCATGACCGGGTGCCGTACCGGACCTCGCTGGCGCTGCAGGCCGCGGCGGATGTGCTGCTGGTGCTGCAATGGGCCGACCCGCGCGACGCCGGCAACATCCCGGCCAAATTTTTCGAATATCTCGGCGCGCACCGGCCGATCCTGATGCTCGGCTGGGAGCGGGGAGATCTCGCTGAGATGATCCGAACGCGCAAGGCCGGGCTGGTATCCAATGATCCGGCGACGATCGCCGCGCAGTTGCAGCGCTGGATTGGCGAGCGGCCGGCGGGGATACCGCCGGTCGCAGCCGAGGCGCGCGCGGGCGTCACCCGCTCGGCACAATTCCGCGCTCTCGAATTGTTTCTGAGCGAGCTTTTTGGCAAAGTGCGCGCGTCTCCGGCGACAGGACCGTCGCGGCGACCGGTACCGTCGGACCCGCTCTGATAAGCAGCGCCTTTGGTATAAAAGAATCGCCGGCCATGATCGGCAAATGTCGATCTTGTCGATAGTACGGTAAAAGCATTTCGCTGAATGTGCAAAATTCCGACGAACAAAAGGCAATCTTATTTCACTGCCGCGCGCGCCGCTGCTATAATCCAACAAACGCGCGGCTCTGCAAGCAGGAGCCGCGGCGCTCCCGCCCCAGCCGGCGGGAAGCTCCCGGACGGGGACTCGCACGCGCGCAATGCGATCATCGCAGGTGCCAATGGACGATACGATACCCCTGAGGCGCAGCGTGCTGCACGCGGTCGGCTGGGCGACGGCAACCCGGTTTCTCGCCCAGATGGTGAATTGGGCGATGACCCTTGCGACCATACGATTTCTGAGCCCGCAGGATTACGGGTTGATGGCGGTTGCGATGACGATCGTCTCATTTGTCGGGCAGATCGGTTCAGTCGGCATCTGCGATGCGGTCGTCCAGAAGCAGGATGTGACAGACGAGGACCTGCCGAACATCTTCGGGCTCGTATTGGTGATCAACGGCGGCTCTCTCCTGCTGCTGTGGCTCCTCGCCTATCCGGCAGCGTGGTTCTATGGCGAAGCGAGGCTCGCCACTGTGCTGCTGGTTGCCAGCCTGCTGATGGTCCCGACGGCGTTTCAGGCACTCCCCAATGCTTTGCTCAACAAGCGCCTCGATCTGAAGGCGGTGTCGCGGGTTGACGCGATTGCCAGGATCTCGGGTGGGGCGCTCGTGCTCGGCCTCGCCTGGGCCGGCGGCGGCGTATGGTCGTTGATTGCCGGACCGATATGGGTCGCCGTGTTGCGGGCCGTAGGGTTCACCCGGGCGGCCAAATATTTTCAGTTCCCGCATTTCCGGTTCGCCGCGCTGGCCGAGATCGTCCGTATCGGCGGGTTGCGATCGATCGAACAGGTGCTGTGGAACATCTATAGTAATGCTGACGTATTTATTATTGGAAAGCTGTTGGGCGCCGATCTCGTTGGCATCTACTATGTCAGCCGCAATCTGGCCGCCTTGCCGGTCGAAAAATTTGCGGCTACAGTCGGGCCTGCGGTATTTCCGGCCTTCGCGCTTGTCCAGAATGACCGCTCTCAGGCGTTATATTATTTGCAGAAAGCAACCCGCCTTCTTTCTTTTGTTTGTTTTCCTATACTCCTCGGCCTGGCCGCGACCTCCTCGCAAGTCGTTGCTCTCGTGCTCGGACCAAAATGGAGCGGCGCTGCCACTCCGGTCGCGATCCTTGCGATGGCGATGGTGCTGCGACCGATCGGCCTGTTGATCCCCCCCTTTCTGATGGGATTGGGAGAATTTGCGGCGAGCGTTCGCAACACGCTGTTTGGTGCGATCCTGTTTCCAATCGCATTTGTTATCGGCAGCCACTGGGGGCTCGTCGGCGTGTGCGAGGCGTGGCTCGCGGCCTATCCGATACAGTTGCTGGTCCTGGTCCGGCGGGCGGCGCTCGTCTCGCACGGCTCGATCAGCAGCCTGTTGACCCCGATAGTCCCCCCGCTCATAGGAGCGTTGCTGATGTATGCGATCGTGCGCTGGGCCGGCGGATTACTGCCGGGCGGCCTCGGCACTCCCGCGGATCTGCTGTCGCTCGTGGCTCTCGGGGTGCTTGTCTATGCCGGGTACACGCTCGCCTTCCTGCGTCCGGTCGCCTTCGAGCTCGCAAGACTGGCCAGGCGGTAGCAAGGATCGCGGCAGGGCACGCGGCCCGCAGCGAGCGTGCCGAACACGGGCCGGGCGGCCATCAAATACCCGGCATGCCGCCGCTGCTACCGACGCCGCCCGGTGAAGACGAACCAGCCTCCATACCAGGAAAACCCGTTCAACCCCATCATCCCCAGCATGCGCTTCGGCTGGTTGCGCGCCCACCTGATCTGCCGGAAATACGTGCTCCAAGAGGTTCCGGCGCGCGCCGAGGAGGCGACCCGTTCCACATGCCGGATATCGAGCAGGTGGCCATAGCGCTCTATGACCTCGCGCTCGGAACGAAAGTGACGGACATGACTCTCATAGTCGAAATTCGGCACCGAGCAGACGCATTCCGCGCCGCTTGCCCACAGTCCTATCGCTTCGAGATCGGCATCGATGTGCTCCAACACTTCGCAGCACACAATGCCCTGATAAGGATGGGCATAGGCGGCAGGATCGGTCGCACCGGCAACAAAGAATCGTCCCCTGGCACTTGACCCCTGCGCCTTGCGAATGGCTATCGGGCTGATATCGAAGCCGGCGTAGGCCATACCGGCGTCAATCAACATATTGGCGAGAACGCCGCTGCCGCACCCCACCTCGAGCACTGAGCCGATCCCCGCTCGCGCGACCAAGCCGCACACTCTTCGGTAAAGCGGATAATACCGGCTCGATCGCGGATGTTCGTAAGTGTCGTCGCCGCTAAGATAGAGTTGATCATAGTACTCTACGGTTGGGGCCGGTTTTCGCATCTGTCAACCCTGAAGTCTAAAACAACAGAAAAACAGGCGTGCCGCCCTTACGCGGTAGAATTCCTCGGCGCAACCGTGGCGCGCGGCAAACGCAACCGTCTCACGTCAGGACTGCGGCCATTATCTCGGCCAATAGCTGCACCCTGAGGTCATCGAGATGTAACCAGACGGCTGGCGCGGGTCAAGCCCAGGACCTGTCATAGACAATAAAATTTTAATTATAATTACAGCATTTTAACACATGACCGATTCCGATCGTTATGATCGAGGTCATGGTGCGGTCTTGTCGTAACCTGTATGCCGAGAGCGATGGGGTGGACGGCGCCCGCTCCCGGCATCGCGATGTGCTATTTGGTGCGTCAGGTCACGGTCTGGATCGGATTGATCCTGCGATCGAACGGCCCCGGCGGCAAGGTGCACCCGGGCTGCATTTCCAAGGCTGGCAACCGATATGTGCGTCGGTTGCCGACGCTCGGCGCGACGGTCCCGGTGCGCTATGCTCGCCGCAGACCGGAGGCGGCGGTGTGGATCGATGTCCTGCTGGCGCGGCGTCCAACGCGCGTGGTAACGCCGCCGTCGCCAACAAGCTCCTGCGCATCGCCCGGGCGGTACTCAGCCGCGGCGAAACTCTGGCCGATGGCGACAAACGCTTTCCATTTGCCGCTCATCAGGTGGGTCTTGCCTTCGACCGCCTTCTCCAGGACACGCTCGACCTCCCCGCCGACAGATCGGCCACGACCGCGGCACGCGCCTCACCCGCCGGCGGCGCGGTCAAGTTCCCGCTCGAGCAGGTTGGCATCGATCGTGAATTTGCACGCCCAGTTGAGGAGTTGGAAGGTGCCGTATCCGCCGTCAACGGGAAACGAGCCCTTGACGCCGCCACGGCATTCGAGCGGGCCGTCGACAGCCACCGTCCGCCGCACCCAGGCATTGGTCGCGCGCGCCGCCCTCAGATAGCCCGGTTCTCCGGTGATCCGGTAAAGCTGAAGCCAGCAATGGGCGATCTGGCTCGACCCGGTGAGACACACCCAATCGGCGGCGCCGCGCCAGCGCGAATCGAGCCGGCCGGGCAGCCGACCGTCCGGGCGGAGCGCCGCCAGGAGCCCGTCCGCGGTGCGGCGCGCCGCCGCCAGCAAGGTTCCGTCGCCGGTGAACCTGTGCCCTTCAATCAGCCCGCGCAGGGCATAGCCCAAAGTATGGGTCAGCGGCGCCTCGGGCTCATCGAGGCAGCAATTGGCAAACCATCCGTTGTCGTGCTGCTGCGTCAAGGCCCAGCGCAGGTTGGCGCAGGCGGCCTCCCCATAACCCGCCGTCGGGTCCACCGCGGCCGCCTCGATCAAGCCCCAGGCGACGTGGGTGTCATAGGCTTTTTCGCCGGGGCGCGCGAATGGGGAAGCGTGCCGGCGCCAGCATCCGTCCGCGTCCTGCACCGATACCAGCCATTCCGCCGCCCGCCGCAACGGCTCGCCGTATCCGCCAAAGCTCCGCTCGCCGGCCGCGAGACCGATCAGGATCTGCCCGGTGTTGAAGACGGTCGGAACAACCGGCGAGGCGCCGATGACACCGCCTTGAAATCCCCCCTCGGGAAGCTGGATCGCGACCAGCCAGTCAAGCATGCGCCGGACCCGGCCGGCAAGATCTCCGCGCCCCGCCTGGGCGGCGTAGGCAAGCAGGGTTGGAACGATATAACCGGTGGTCTCCGGATAGGATGGTCCCCAGCCGCTGACAAGACCATAGTGGCGCGCCACGCCGCCATCGGCGCTGGCCGATGCGTCCTGAGCGCGGGCGAGCCAGGCGACGCACTCCTCGATGATCCGCGCGCAACCGGGATCGGCGCGGGCAGGTCCCTTGCGGTCCGCGGCGGCGGCTTTGCGCGCGTGCGCGGGCAGGGAATGAGCGGCGCGAAGGCGCCGGAGCCGCTCGATCAGGTTTGCCTTCATCGCGCTCGACGCGCCAGGACGGCCAGGCGGGCTTTGACCCGCTGCGCCGTCATGCAGCACCAGGGCAGCGGATCGTCCACCCGCCAGAACGCATCATAACATCGCAAACCTTCAGGAAACCTGCGGTTCTGGCGCTGCTCCGCGCACGACCAGCGGTCGATTCGGGAAACCGCCCAGGCCGCGGGGGCCCGCACCCGCCGCGCCTGCGGAAGGGCGCGGCCGAGTTCGCCGCAATAGGCGGCATAGGGGATGTTGACCCCGTTCAGCGTCGCGATCTCCTCCTGGAAATCGGTACGGCCGACCGTTGGTTCGATCATCATGAAGCGCCCGGTGCGGCTGTCGCGCTTGAATTCGATGCTGCCGATCCCGAAAAAGCCGACGGCGGCGAAAAAACCGTTGGTCAGGCGGACAAGCTCGTCCTCGTGCTCCGGGGCCGGCATGCAGCTCGCGGTGCCGCCGGTCGCCGGCGGCCACGAGCGCAATTTGCGCCCGACAAAGCTGATCGAGGTGCCCCGGCTGCGCTCCCGATATTGCAGGCAGAAATAGATGCAGTCGTCACCCCCTTCGATCCATTCCTGGACAATCATCTCGGCGACGCCGCCGATCTCCTGGACGATCGCGCGCAACTCCTCCGGACACCCGATCTTATAGGCTTTCTTGAAGAGCCGATCATAGGCGGGGGTTTTTACTATCGGTTTCAAGATGCAAGGGTATCCGAGAGCGGCGCCGCGGGCGAGATCTTCCGCCCGCCGGAGGCAGACCGCGCGCGGGATCGCAAAGCCGTGCTGCTCGGCGAGAGCCTGAAACTGTGCCTTGTCCATCAGCCGTTTCATCAGCCCCGCCGCGGGCAGCGAGATCCGATAGCAGGAGGCGACGCGTTCGAACGCGCCACAGACAGCCTCGACCGTCGCTTCGCGGGTCAGGAACAGGACCGGGTCATCGCTGAAGCGGTCGCGCAGCGCCAGCAGAGCTTCGACCACCGCGGCGCCGGTGAGTGAGGGAAAGGCGATCTTGACCGGATGGCGCGTGCGCATCGCGGGATCGACGCCTGCGCAATCTGCGAGATAAGTCGGAACCCCCTCGCGCGCGAGGCTGCGCACGACCCCGAGTCCGTTGACGTCGGCGCCGACGACGACGGCCGGCGGCCGCAATGCGCGCGCCGCCGTGCCGCTGCCGGCGCGCGCGCGGTCACAGGTTCCATTACTGGTGCGCATGAGGGGGTGCCGCCGCGTGTTTGCTCTTGGCGGATTGCGCGGGCGGGCGTGCAGAGACTTGCGACACCTCGGCCAGAAAGCGATCGAGCGTCTGGCGCCTCCCCGGCGATTGTGCCGCTTCGGCATGGGCGACAATAATCGCGACCGATGGTACGGGAGCCGGCGACACCGTGTTCAGGGCCTGGCGCAGGCGGCCTGCGAGCGCATTCCGCACCGGTCGGCCATCGACCCAGACGGCCCTGGCGATGGCCAGATCGCGGCCCTGGCGGTCGATCTCGGTGATCCACCAGCGTTGCGCCGCGGCGCCCGAGCCGGTCTCGAAACTTCGCCTCACCGCGAAGTCCGCCTCGGCGGGGGCGAGCGCCACCGGCGCAAACAGCAAGTGCGCCGAGAGGCGGGCCGGATAGCGGTGCATGGTGACGACAAAGACACCGTCTCGGCAGCGATAGGCGCGCGCTTTGGCGATGCCCGGCGAAGCCGTCGCGGCTTGTGCCGGGGACCAGCCCGGAAGCGGTGCGGCGGCGCAATCCGGCGGCAGGGAAAGAGCGATCCCGGCCGCGATCGGCTCATGGGCGGCGAGGTCATCGAGCCGGTCCGCCGCGAGGAGCGGGACGGCGGTAATCAGCACAAGCGCGGCCGCGGCGATCCCGGCCGCCAGCGCGATCGGCCCACCTCTGTCCGGCCTTGGAGGCGCAACCGGGTGCCGCGCCGGCTGCCGGAACGGCAGGCCGATCAGGATCAGCGCAAAGGTCACGAGCGAGAAAAACAGATAACCGTAGAGTATGTGGTCGGCTTCGACAGCCGCGGCGCTGTCTGTGAGATGGGCGAGGACGACGAGGCCGAGCGCGCGGAAACCGTTGGCGATGACCGGCACGATGAGGGACAGCACCACAAACAAGAGACGGCGCATCGGGCTTTGATACATCACGCAGGCGTAAAGGACGCTGAAGGCGGCGGAGGCGAGCAAAAACCGCAGACCGGCGCAGGCTTCTGCGACGCGAAAGCTGCCCTCCGGGATCTCGATTGTCACCCCGCTGGAAAAATTCGGAATCCGCAACAGATCGAGCCCGGTTGCCATAAAGTGCGCCGTAAAATTCTGTAAAATAGGGATCAAAAATTCTCCCATCGGAACCATGAAAAACAGATAGAGCAGCGGCACCGCCAGGCGGCGCCAGCAGCGCGGCCCGAGAACCGACAGGAACAGGATCTGGAGAAGGACCATCGCGAGGAACTGCCGAGCCTCCCAGATGCCGACCCGCTCGGCGATGAACCAGCAGAACGCGACCGGAAGTGCGAGCAGCACGAGGACCGGCAAGGGCTGCGGCGGCACCAGATCGTTCCGCCTGTCCCAGGCGAGATAGACCGCCACCGGCAACACCAGAAAGCAGTAATTATAAGCGGTCGTCTCGCTCCAGGCGCGAAAGGCAACCACCACCTCCGGCCAGAATATGGCCGCGAGCATGACGGACCCGATGCCGAGCGGCGCCAGGGCCGCCGCCCAACTGCGGCGCGCGGCGGCGGGCCCCGCCGCTGCGCTGGTCAGTCGCGAAGAGAGCGGTATCATCGGGTTGGCGTGCCTCTGGTGAGCGGTACACGCAATGGTCGGGTCCTTTCAGGTTGGTGTGGAAGCGGTTTGCCGCAATGTCCCTGTTCGACAAATCCTTTTAAGGAGAGAAGATCAGTTCCGCCTGCGAGGAAAACCGGCTCTCCTCCGGCCGCCGTTGCGCGCCGCGCAGGAACGCCGCGAACATGAGCAGAACTCCATAGCGGCGCGCTGTGATCAAAGCGGTAGGTGCTGCGCGATCAGACAGTCGATAAAACCTATATCAAAGAGGCCCGAATCCCGCAATATCGGTTCCCGCAAGGCCCGGTCGAAGCGCTCGCGCAGCGGCCCGTAGAACCAAGCGGCACGGCAAAACCCTGTTTCGGACGGTACGGGATTTTGTTTGGCACATGGGGTTCGAGCGCTGATTTTTTTTGAGGTTAGCGTCCGCGCTCGTGGTGGAAATTCGGAGGTGCACGCGGTCAGCTCCGTCATCACAGGCTGGAAATCGTAGAGTTCGCCGTTGAACGTTGAACACGATGCAGACCGTGCGGTCCTCGTTGAAGATCGGCTGATCACTGCCCGCGAGATCGACGATCGCGAGCCGCCGGTGCCCGAACCCCAGCCCCGGCACCTCACGCCACAGGCACGGCCGACGCGGTCTATCCGTGCGGCGATCCGGCCCGCCGCACGGTTATTTGGAGGCTGCGCGCGCGCCGCCGCGACAGGCTCCGCCGGGTCGCGAGGGCGATCAGGATCACAACGATGGCTGCCGTGACATCGCTTGCGAACGCATAGATCAGCAGCGTATCAAACTGAATTTTGAGGACGCGCCAAGCCAGATCGAGCGCGATCAGCGAGAGGGAGCAAAACAGGAC
>JBOHMF010000006.1:0-27548 GCA_050730055.1 Allostellaceae bacterium | reverse complement strand
CGCGCGGCCGCACCTCTTCGATCAGCGGCTCCCAAAGCGCCCATGTCGCGTCCGTGAAAACCGGATTTCCATGCTCTTCTGTCATCTCTACAATATGGATATAGATCTCAAGCGCTAACAGGCCCTAATTCCATTTGGGGACTGGTGGGTGAGGGTTCAAAGATACTTTGTCGGACGGTTGAGGGTGCGCCACATATGGGCGACCGGGCTGTTGTCAAAGCCCAGCCCTTCCTTTGGCTGGCGGAAATTGCGGCCGATGATCTCGGTGAATTCCTCCAGTTCGACATGCACGTTCGGATCAAACGAATAGATGTCGTGAACGGTGATGAGGCGCGCGGTCATGTACCATTTGTGATTGCGCGCGCGCTGATATTCTTCCTCGATGTAAGGCTCGGGGCGGTAGTCGGGACCGAAATTCTTGACATAGGCTTCGGGATAGCTGTAGCCGACCGACTCGTCGGGGTAGAAGCGCAGCGCCTGATGGGCGCGGATCGCCCAGGCGACCTCCTCATCAACATAGGGTGCAACCAGTTGCGCTCCCCAATAGCCGTGATCGGCGCGGATAAAGCCGATGACGCCGATATCGTGCAGGAGGCAGGCGAGCACGATCTTTTCGTCCATGCCGGCCTTGACCGCGTGGCGCGCGCTTTGCAGCAGGTGGTTGGCCGGGCCAAAGCGATATTTGAAGAAATCGACAAGGGTCGGGCGCTCCGGCATCTTTGGCAGCCGCGGATCGTCGCCCATCAGCATATATCTGCCCGGGTTGGCAGCCATCAGAGCCGCACCGTTTGGCATCTCCAGATCGCCATCGGCGAGGTTGTAGAGGCGCGATTTGACGATGATCACGTCAAGATCCCGCATCATCTTGCGGTCGAGCGCGTCAGCGCGCTCGGACAGGGTCAGCGCATCGTTCATTCTCCGGTCCTCTCCGGTCGGACAGCCTGCCGCAGCCTAGCAAATCGGCGGAGCCGCGGCGATCGGCGATTTTTGGCGGCAGGCTCGACAGCGCCGCAAGGCAGCCGCTACGATCACACCGCACGTCCTCGTTGCTCCAGCGAAAGGCCGGTTTGATGTCCCGCCATTTTGGCGTTCTTGTCCCCTCGACCAATACGACCTGCGAGATCGAGTTTACCCGCCTGCTGCCGCCCGCGTACCAGGCGCATTTCGCGCGTCTCGTGTCGAGCCGACCGGGCCAGACCTTTTCGCCAAGCCGCGAGGAGGACATCGACTACCAGTCGCATCTCCTCGGCACCGCCAAGGTTGAACTGATCATCCTGGCGCAGACCTCGGCGAGCCTGTTTGCCGATGATTACGACGAAGTGACAACCCGCCGGATGAGCGCGGCGGCCGGGTGTCCGGCGATGACCTCGGCGCAGGCGGTGGGGCGCGCCGTGCGCGCGCTCGGCGTCGCGCGGATCGGCCTTGTCTCGCCCTATTCCGACGCCGTCAACGAGCGCGCCGCGCGCTATCTCAGCGCCAGATACGGGATCGAGACGGTGGCGCGCGAAGGCTTTGGCGCGACCGATTCCTATGCGATCGGCGCGCTTGGCGCGGAGAACGCGCGCGCCGCTTTTCTGCGTATCGACGGACCCCGGATCGAGGCTTTTGTCGTGCCGGGCGGCAATTTCCCGACAATGCCCAGGGTCGCTGCCTGGGAAGCCGAGTTCAAAAAACCCGTCGTCACCACCAACCAGGCTTCGACCTGGGCGATGCTGCGCCATTTCGCGGCGAGCGAACGCTTCCCCGGTCTCGGCCGTCTGCTGGCGGAGGTCCCGGCCGGGTGAAAGGCGAGACTGGAAGATCAGTGCCCGTTTGCGATGAACCTGCCGCTCTCATTGTTGTAATAGATTGTCAGAGTTCGCAGCGCACAGAAATTGAACGGCTTCATAAAATTCGCTGTGTTGTCTTCACGGGTCTCGATGCGAAACTGCATCCGGCACGGGCCATTATGGTAAAAATGAATGCGCTCCGAATTCTCCGGAGCAATCATGGCCACGTCGGAGCGGACCCAGTGATTGAGGCTGAGATCGCTGAGATAAAGCTTGGTGATGGTATATCCGCTATGATTGGCCAATACAAAATCACGCGACCACGCCCATGCCGCCGAGGGAAGCAGCGACAGCGACAGAATGACAAGCGCCAATGATGTGCCAACGCGCCGCATCGTGATCTCCAGACCGGTATCGCGGGAGGGCGGAAGACCCGTCAGCGTGGGGCCTTACCGCATTGCCCTGCCGCTAATGCGTAAAGCCTGTCGCCCGGCGGTCGCGATCGTGCTAAAGCGGCCGGCCCATCCCCGCCAACCCCGATGGAGCCGGTTGTCCCATGAGCCTCTCACCCGACGAATATCGCGAGCACCTTGCCGGCACCGCAGCGCGGGCCGGTTTCGCCTTTCCCGAGGTGGTGCTGCCCCGCTCCCGCGCCCGGCAGGTCGGTGCGCTCAACCTGCGCTATCTCGACTGGGGCAAGGAGGGTTTGCCGCCGATTCTGTTTCTGCATGGCGGGGCGCTGACTGCGCATACCTGGGATCTGTGCTGCCTGTCATTGCGCGAGGACTACCACTGCCTGGCGCTTGATCAGCGCGGCCACGGCGACAGCGACTGGGCGCCGCAGGCCGATTACTCGATCGCCGCACAGCGCGAGGACATCAAGGGCTTTTGCGCTCAGCTCGGACTCGACCGCCCGGTCCTCGTCGGGCAATCGATGGGCGCGATCAACGCATTGGCTTTTGCCGTCCATTATCCCGAACACCTCGGCGCGCTGGTGATGATCGACGCCGGACCCGAGATGCGGCGCGCGGGGTCGCGGCGCATCCGCGAATTTGTCCAGGATGTCGCCGAGGCGTCCTCGCTTGACGCGATCATCGAACGCGCGCTCGCCTTCAACCCGCGCCGTGACCCTCAGATCCTGCGGCGCAGCCTGATGCACAACCTGCGGCAGACGTCGGAGGGCGGGTGGCGCTGGAAATACGACCGGCGGCGCTTTCAGAACCTCGACGGCGAGGCGCGCCTGGCCGAGCGGCGCGCCCTCGCCGAGGGTCTCGCACGGATCGCCTGCCCGGTCCTCGTTGTGCGCGGCGCGGACAGCGATGTCTTTCACGAGGAGGACGCCCTTCATCTGGCGAGCCGGCTGCCGCACGGTTCGCACATCACCATCCCCGAGGCCGGTCATACCGTGCAGGGCGACAACCCGAAGGCGCTGGCCGCCGCCATCCGCGAATTCCTGGCGGCGCCGCAATAGCGGGATTCCCTCGCGCGGCGGCCGGTTCAGGCCGACTGGATCGGGTATTTGGCAAAGATCGCCTTGATCCGATGAAAGGCGGCTTCCGCCGCCGCCTCCGGCTTGGCGCCGCCGTTGACAATGCTGGCCCAGGCGACCTGAAAGACGTGCGCCGTGTCAACCTCGGCCCAGGCCGGATTATAGATGTAGTAGGGCGGGACGGTCGGATCCACGAGGCCCTCCTTGACGTAGGGGGGCCGATGCGGATCGATCTTTGGGTCGTTCCACCACGGATCGCCCGTGACGAGCGAGGGCATCGCCGGCAGAAAGCGGCCGAGCCCGCCCTTGGTGAACTTGCCGACGACCTCCGGCTGGATGAAATACCGGGCGAAATCCTTCGCTCCTGCGACGTTTCCCGCTCCCTTTGCGATCATCATGCTGTTGACGATGAGTTGCGCCGGGATCGGCTTGCCTTCGTCATTGAGCGGCAGACCGTGAGTGATCACATCGTGGTAGTATGCCTCCCTGTCGTTTTTGAGCATCGCCACCTCGGTGGACAGCGAGCCGTCAAAATCGACGACGCAAAGCTTGGAATGAAACGCGTTGTTGTCGTCCGCGTCATTCCAGTTGACCGCGCCGCGCGCTTCGTAGCCTTGCGTGTAATCGGCGGCGAGCCGGTCGAGCGCCTTGATCACCGCCTCCTTGACTTGCGGATCGTCGGTATGCAGGCGGCCGTCCGCGGTGACGATGCCGACGCCGCCATAAGCGATCATAAAGGCCTGGAACGTGACGATCGAATCGACGGCGCCGCTGGTCCCGACCTGCCAACCGTAGGCGTAGGTGTGGCGCAGGCCCTGGGCACGCAGCTTTTTCTGCACCGGCTTGAAGAAGTTGAGAAAATTTGTCCAGGTGTTCGGGATATTGGAAGTCTTGTATCCTGCCTTTTCCACCAACGATCCCCAGATATGGAATGGAACTACTGAGAAATCGAATGGAACACTATAATAGCTTCGTCGTTTCGTCGCGTTGTTATAGCAATATGCGGAAGCCAGCGCGGCTGGCAAGTATTTTGATTTCTGGGTTTCCACGACATCGGTGACATCGATGAGCCGGTCATTCCAGGCCTGCAACGGAACGATCTGGGGTGGAATGGCATAGATCAGATCGGGAAGGGTGCCGCCGGAAGTGATCGCCGCAATGATCTTGTTGCTGAGCGGGGCCCCCGGGGTCAGTGTCGCCTCGACCGTGTTTCCGCTCGCTTTCTCATAATCGGCGGCGGCGGCGCGAAAGGCGTCATCCTCGTTGGAAACCAGACCCTGGGCCCACCACACAGTCACGGTCGTGGCCGCGGCATTGGCGATAAAGGGCCGCGTCAGGCTCCCGGCGGCCAGCGCGCCAGCGGTCCCTCGCAGCAGTGAACGTCTTGTCAGAGTGATCATCTGAGCGCTCCTTCCCCGTTCGATCCACGCGGCCCCTTGCGGGCGCGTTTGATGTTTATTTGGGGCAGGAGCGTGCGCGCCCCCGTCGGGACGAGTCAACCGCCGCCGCGTAGGGCGGAAAAGCCTTTAGCCCCTGCGAAGGCGGGGGGAAGCGCATTCCGCCTCCGCACCCGGAAAAGCGGCGGAATGCGCCGCCCCGGTAAAAGCCGGGGCAGCTTTTCCGCCCTACGGCTGCTTTGGCGTCAGTTTGCGGATGCGGTGGTTGTTTGTGTCGCCGATATAGATTGCCCCGTCGGGTCCGACCGCGGCGCCGTGCGGCCGATCGAGACCGGCCGCCGCGGCCGGGCCGCCATCGCCGCCGCCGCCCCTGCGACCGCCGGCGATCGTCACGACGGTGCCGTCGGACCGGTCGATCCGGCGGATCGCATGGTTCTCGGTATCGACGAGAAGAATGTTGCCGTCGGGGTCGAGCGCAAACTCCTTTGGTGCGTCAAAGACGGCTGCGGCGGCCGGGCCGCCGTCGCCCGAATAGCCGCGCCCGCCGGTGCCGGCGATCGTGGTGATGATGCCGCTCCCGGGATCGACGCGGCGCAGCGTGCTGCCCTGCCGTTCGAGGATATAGACCGTGCCGTCGCCCGCCGTCTTGACGGCGCGCGCGCCATGGATGCGGGCCGCGGCGGCCGGACCGCCATCGCCGCCGTGCTCGGCCGCGCCGGTGCCGGCAAAGGTCGCGATCCTTCCCGAGGCCAGATCGGCGACGCGCACGCGGTGGCCGCCGACATCGGCGATAAAGAGCCGCGTCTCTTCCGCATCAAGCGCAAGGCCGTTGGGTTCGACCATCAGGGCTGCGGCGGCCGGGCCGCCGTCGCCGCCAAACCCGGCCGCGTCGGTGCCGGCAAAGGTGATGATGACACCCTTGGGATCGACCCGGCGGACACAATGATTGTGGCGGTCGGCGATGTAGAGAGTGCCGCGATCGTCGAGCGCGATGCCGTAGGGTTCATTGAGGCGGGCTGCGGCGGCGGGGCCGCCATCGCCGGAATAGCCGGCCTCGCCGCAACCGGCGATCGTCGTGATGATGCCGGTCCTGGCATCGACGCGGCGGATGCGGTGGTTGAAGGTATCGGCAAAATAGAGATTGCCGGCCCGGTCAAAGCCGAGATCAAAGGGACCGTTCAGCACCGCCTTCCCGGCCGGGCCGCCATCGCCGCCAAATCCGGCCGTGCCGGTTCCGACCGCCGTGGTGATGATCCAGGAGTTCTCCATCGCCCGCCCTCGGCTTTCTCTCCGGTCTGGAAACGCGATCTTCGCCCCGCCCGTGCCCGCGGGCAAGCCTTGGCGGCGGTCTTTGGGCGGCGGTCTTTGCGCGGCGCGCGCCGCCGGTTAAGCTGGCGCCGAGGCTCACTTCGGGGAGAGAGGGCGGATGCCGTTCCTCATGCGGAGTTGGCGCGCGCACCCGGTCGCGCTCACCCTGCTGCTCGCGGCGGCGTTGCCGGGGAGCGCGGCGGCGGCCGGCGTTGCCGCGATGCCGTTTCCTGGCCAGTTGCTGGTCGCCTCGCGCAGCATGAACGATCCGCGCTTTCACCATGCGGTCATCCTGATCCTGCGCCACGATCAGGGCGGCGCCTTTGGCATCGTCATCAACCGCCCGGTCGGCGAACGCTCGATCAAGGACCTGCTCGCGGATATCGGCGACAGCAAGGAGGCGGATGTCCGCGGCAGTCTGCGCGTTTTTGCCGGCGGACCGGTCGAGCCGCAACTCGGCTTTGTCATCCACACCCCCGATTACCGGGGCAAGGGCACGCTCGCCATTGATGACGAGGTGGCGATGACTGCGAGCCGTGCGATCCTTGTCGCCATCGGGCACGGGCGCGGCCCAAAGCAAAGCTTTATCGCCTTTGGTTATGCCGGCTGGGCGGCAGGGCAACTTGAACGCGAACTCGCCGAGCACGCCTGGTACACTGCGCCCGGCGACCCGACGCTGATCTTTGGCACGCCGCGCGCGGACTTGTGGGACAAGGCGATGGCGCTCCGCCTGCGCGAATTGTAGCCATATCCATATATTGTTATGCACGTCTGCTTTGGCTGCACAGGCTGGCCGGGCATGATAGCGTCCTCGCATGGCTTTCAAGATTTCGAACCACTCCCTGCGGCGGGTCGTTCGGCTGGTTGCAATTCTCAATCTCGCCTATTTTGGAATTGAGTTCGCCGTGGCGCAGGTTATCGGGTCGGTGTCGCTGTTTGCCGATAGCATCGACTTTCTGGAAGATGCTTCGGTCAATTTTCTCATTATCGTGGCAATCGGCTGGACGGCACGCAATCGGGCGCGGGTCGGTATGGCGCTCGCGAGCATTCTTCTGATTCCGGGATTAGCGACGCTCTGGATGGCATGGCAAAAGTTCAATCTTCCCGTTGCTCCCGATGCGGCACTGCTTTCATTGACGGGTGCGGGCGCGCTTGCCGTCAATCTGTCCTGCGCTCTCATGCTGGCCTGCTATCGTCACCATAGTGGCAGTCTTACCAAGGCGGCGTTCCTATCGGCACGCAATGATGCATTGGCAAACGTCGCCATTATCTCGGCGGGGCTGGTGACGGCCTATCTTTGGTCCTCCGCATGGCCGGATTTGATCGTCGGGTTGGGTGTGGCCGTCCTGAATGCCGACGCCGCGCGCGAGGTCTGGCAAGCAGCTCTGAAGGAACATCGTGCCGAGGCATAGGCGAGAATTTCTTGAATATCTAAAAGGCCGCACCATGCACCGCCGCAGGATCGCAGACTTGGACGTATCGGCGATCGGGTTGGGTTGCGCGACGATGACGCCGTTTTATGGCACCCCCGATCCCGCCTTGGCCCTCCTGACCTTGCGCCGCGCGCTCGACCTCGGCGTCGATTTTCTCGACACCTCGGACGCCTACGGGCAGGGGCGCGGCGAGGAGCTGGTGGCCGAGGCACTCGCCGGCCGGCGCGGTGACGTGGTGATTGCGACCAAGTTCGGCAATCTGCGCCGCCCGGACGGCACCCCTGCTGCCGACGGCCGGCCGGAATACGTCAAGGAGGCGTGCGAGAAGAGCCTGCGGCGGCTCAAGACCGATGTGATCGATCTCTATTACATCCACCGCATCGACCGCGCCGTGCCGGTCGAGGACACGGTCGGCGCGATGAGCGCGCTGGTCCGCGCCGGCAAGGTGCGCCGTCTCGGCATCTCGGAGGCGGCGCCGGCGACGATCCGGCGGGCCCATGCGGTGCACCCGATGACCGCGGTGCAGATCGAGTATTCGCTGTGGACGCGCGAGGTTGAGCGCGACGTGCTGCCGCTCTGCGCCGAACTCGGCATCGGCTTTGTCGCCTGTAGCCCGTTGGGGCGCGGCTTTCTGACCGGCACGATCGCCGGCCGCGCGGCGCTGGCAGACCATGACGCAAGGCGGCGGATGCCGCGCTTTACGGAAGAAAACCTGCCAAGAAATCTCGAACTGGTCGGTGAATTGCGCACCCTCGCTGCCGCCGAGGGTTGCACCCCGGCGCAACTGGCGCTCGCCTGGCTGTTGTCGCCCAGCCCCGCGCGAGCAGGGCTCGCGCGGGGACCCCAAAGCAGTCCTGGAATCGTGCCGATCCCCGGCACCAGCCGCCCCGAGCGCCTCGCCGAGAATGCCGCCGCCGCCGAATTGCGCCCTTCGCCGACAACGCTCGCCGCCCTGGAGCGCCTCTTTGCCCCGGGCGCCGCCGCCGGCGCGCGCTATTCGGAGCGGGTCAGCCGCAGCGTCGGGCTGTAAGCTGCTCGACATATCCCGGGGCTTATGAGGTCCATTCAGGGCGCCCAGCGGTCGTATATCGCCTGCGCCTCCGCAAAGCAGTGCTTGAAGTAGCCGTCCAAATTGGTCGGAAGACCTGCGAGATCAACCTCGCTGATCTCGTGCTCGACGACCTAACGGTGGTAGAAATCGACCGCAGCTTTCGCTCGGTCGAGGAACGGAATGTTCATAACGGGCAGGTCATCCAAATGGGCGAGGAACTTGTTCCGATAGGTACGCATCTCTTTAACGTAATCGGCAAATTCACCGGCATTAACGCCAAGTCGATGAAGCAACCCATCTTTGAAGTGATATGGATCGGTCACGACCTTCTCCCAGTAATGGTTAAGCGCTGTTAGGCGTGTAGATGAACAGTATTGTGCTTAGACCGCAGGAAAAGGGGAGGAACGACATGGCGCAGGATTTCGATTTCATCATCGTGGGTGGCGGTTCGGCCGGGGCCGTGATCGCTTCCCGCCTGTCCGAGGACCCGGCGTGCCGGGTGGCGTTGATCGAGGCCGGCGAGCGGCCGCCGGATGTCTCCGCGCTGCCGATCGCGCCGCCGCTGATGCAGCTCAACCCGGCGACCGATTGGATGTACACCGCCGACCCCGGCAAGGCCGGGCTCGGGCTTAACGGAGGGCGCGTCCCGATGCCGCGCGGCAAGATGTTGGGTGGCTCCTCCGGGATCAACTACATGATGTATGTGCGCGGCAATCCGGGCGATTTTGACGCCTGGGCCGAAGGCGGCGCCACCGGATGGAGCTACGCCGAGGTGCTGCCCTATTTTCGCAAAAGCGAGGGCTTGGCGCCCAGTCCCGAGATCGCGATCGATGCCGCCGCGCACAACACCGCAGGTCCGCTCGGCGTCTCGGTGCGCGATCCCGTCCTCCCGGCCGCCCGGCAGTTTGTCGAGGCGGCGGTCGCTGCCGGCATCCCAAAGGGCGACTACAACGGCCGCGACCGCCGCGCCCCCGCCGGCGTCGCCTCGCTGACCCAGTACACGACGCGGGACGGCCGACGGTCGAGCACCTATCAGGCGTTTCTCGCCGGCGCGCCGGAAGAGCGGCCCAATCTGACAATCATCACCGGGGCGCAGGCGACGCGGGTGATCCTCGCCGGCGAGACCGGGCGCAAGACGGCAGAAGGCGTCGAATACCGCACCGCCGCCGGCGAGACCGCGGTGGCCTATGCCGGCAAGGAGGTGATCTTGTCCGCTGGCGCGATCGGCTCGCCGCACCTCCTGCTGCTGTCCGGGATCGGGCCGAGCCCGGAACTCGAAACTCACGGAATTCCCTGTCAGATTGATGCGCCGCATGTCGGCAAGCATCTGCAAGACCATACGATGTGTCCGCTGTTTTACCCCGCTCCCGGGATCGGCATCGCAATGAACGACGTGGCGCTGGCGATGGGACCCGACGCGCTGCGCGCCCCCGCGGGGCCCTTGCCCGCCGACCCCGCCGATGACGCCACCCTGTCGCCCGAGCTCCTGGCACTGAAGCAGGAAGCCGAAAAGCGGCTCGGTGAATGGCGGAGGACCGGCCGCGGGCTGGGTGCCTCCTCGCTCGCCGACGCCGTGGTCTTCTGTTCGAGCGGTCTTGGCGATCCCTCCCGCCACGACACCGAAATCATCTGCTTTGTGACCGGCGGCAACGATGATTTCCAGCGGCTGATCATGAACATCGACACCGCGCGGTTCTTTGACGACGCCTCCAAGCGCGTGGCCAACGATGCGGAAAACCTGGTGCTGCTGGCCAACCCGGTCCAGCCGCGCAGCCGCGGGGAAATCGTTCTGGAAAGCGCCGATCCCGACACCCACCCGGCAATCCGGGTGAACTATTACGACGACCCGCACGATCTGAAGGTCATGGTGGCGGCGATCCGCCGGAGCATGGAGATTGCCGCGCATTGGCCGGGAAACCGCAGGCTCGGCCCGCTGATGGTGCCGCCGTTTCTGGCGGAAAAACACGGCTATCGGGAGGGGGAGGAGCCGAGCGATGCGCTGTTGGAGGAATTCGCGCTGCATTTCTCGCTGACCGTCTATCACCCGACCTCGACCTGCCGGATCGGCAGCGTCGTCGATCCGCGCCTCAAGGTGCTGGGGGTGGCGAACCTGCGCGTTGCGGACGCCAGCGTCATGCCGGCGGTGACCGCCGGCAACACCAATGCGCCGACCATCATGATCGGCGAAAAGGCGGCCGAGATGATCGCGGCCGAACACGGTGTCAAGCTCGCGGAATTTGTCGGCGAGCCGGCCGCCCTCCGGGGCTGAGCTGCCCCGGCGGCGGCTCAGCTTGGCGGGGCCGGTGCGAGCAGGGCGGTGAACTGGCCCAGGGGATCGGTCCAGCGCAGCACCGCGGCGCGCATCTCCGCCGGCAGACGAAGAAAGGCCGGGCGGCGGCGATGGCGGACCCGCGCGGCAAACGGGTCGAGCAGCGGGATCGGCACGGGATCGCGAGCGATGGCGACGCTGCCGTCGCTGAGGCGCACGAGCTTGTGGCCGCCGATCACCGCCATCTCGACAATCGCGTCGCGCCAGAACCGGAAACGCCCGCCGGCGGCCACGATCGAGACGCCGAGAATGGCGGTGCGCGGCCCTTGCGGCGAATTGAGCCAGGCCACCGCGCAGCGCGACAGTGACTCGTCGGCGGCGGCGCGCAAGAGGATCGCGACCGCGCTGCCGCCTGCGGGTCCCGCCTGCGGATCAAAGCGGCCGATCTCGATGCCGCGCCGGCAGGTGGCGGAGACGGCGAGAAACCGCCCGGCATTGGGCAGCGCCAGGATGTGCCAGCCGCGGTCCTCGAACATGACCTGCGGCGGCCGGGATGCCGCGCCGGCACTGCGGCGCGGCGGGAATGCAATGACCTCGCCCACGGCTGCGTGACCTCGCCCGGACAGAACGCGCGCCAGCAGAGGATCGATCCGAACGGCGCGCCGCGCAACCCTCGGCGAGCCTGTTGCAGGATCGCGGAGCCTTGGACATGCGGGGCGTTTGCCGGGACAGGAATGCGCGATAGAGTGATAGAATGACTGTTCCTGCCTCGCCCCTGCCGACACCGCGCGACCCGAAGCTCTACCGCGTGGCCAATGCCCTGCGGGCACTGGCGATAGACGCGGTCGAAAAGGCCAAATCCGGGCATCCCGGCATGCCGATGGGCATGGCCGACGCCGCCACCGTGCTGTTCACCCGCTTTTTGCGCTTTGACCCCGAGGCGCCCCTATGGCCCGACCGCGACCGTTTTGTGCTGTCGGCCGGGCACGGCTCGATGCTGCTCTACGGCCTCCTCTATCTGCTCGGCTATCCCGCGATGACGCTCGACGAACTGAAGCGTTTCCGGCGGCTCGGCAGCCGCACCGCCGGTCATCCCGAGCGCGGGCTTGCTCCCGGCATCGAGACGACGACCGGCCCCTTGGGTCAGGGTCTCGCCAACGCGGTCGGGATGGCGCTCGCCGAACGCCTCCTCGCGGCCGAGTTCGGCCCCGAGATTGTCGATCACCGCACCTATGCGATCGCCGGCGACGGCGACCTGATGGAAGGGATCAGCTATGAGGCGCTGTCGCTCGCCGGCCATTTGCGGCTGTCGCGCCTGATCGTCTTGTGGGACGACAATTCGATCTCGATTGATGGGCCCACCGGGCTTGCCGTGTCGGATGATCAGATCGCGCGCTTTCAGGCGCATGGCTGGGCCGCCGAGCGCGTCGATGGGCAGGACCCCGAGGCGGTCGCCGCTGCCCTGGAGCGGGCGCAAACAAGCGAGCGGCCGAGCCTCATCGCCTGCCGCACGACGATCGCCTATGGCGCGCCGACCAAGGCCGGCACCGCCGCCGCGCACGGCTCCCCGCTCGGCGCCGAGGAGATCAAGGGGGCGCGCGAACGGCTCGGCTGGGAGTATCCGCCCTTTGTCATTCCCGAGGATGTGCGCGACTTCTGGCGCAAGGCCGGGGCGCGCGGCGCGGCGGCGCGACAGGATTGGGAGCGGCGCCTCGACGCGCTCGCGCCGGCGCGGCGGGCCGAGTTTCTGCGCCGCCAGAGGGGCGAATTGCCAGCCGGTCTCGACGCTGCGATCGCCGCATTGAAACAGGAGTTCCGGGCAAAGAACGCGAAGATTGCGACCCGCCAGGCTTCGGGAAACTGTCTTGACAGCCTGATCCATGTCGTCCCCGAACTGGTCGGCGGCTCGGCCGATCTGACCGGCTCCAACAACACCAGGGCGAAGGATCAGAAAGAGATACGACCCGGCGACTTTGCCGGGCGCTACATCCATTACGGCGTGCGCGAGCACGGCATGGCGGCGGCGATGAACGGTATCGCCGCGCATGGCGGCCTCATCCCTTATGGCGGGACATTCCTGACCTTCACCGATTACTGCCGGCCGGCGATCCGGCTCTCGGCCCTGATGGAATTGGGCGTCATCTATGTGATGACGCATGATTCGATCGGCCTTGGCGAGGACGGGCCGACGCACCAGCCGGTCGAGCACCTGGCGGCCTTGCGGGCAATCCCGCATCTCCATCTCTTTCGCCCCGCCGATGCGGTCGAGACCGCGGAATGCTGGGAACTGGCCTTGCGGTGCCGGCGCGGCGGCCCCTCGGTGTTGTGCCTGACAAGGCAGGGGGTGCCGCTCTTGCGGACCGCGGAGGACGGCGGCAACCGCTCGGCCCGCGGCGCCTATGTGCTGGCCGAGGCGGAGGGCGGGCGGCGCGATGCAACATTGCTGGCCACCGGCTCGGAAGTCGCGATCGCGCTCGCCGCGCGCGATCTTCTGGCTCGGGAAGGCGTCGCCGCCGCCGTCGTCTCGATGCCGTGCTGGGAGCTCTTTGCCGAGGAGCCGGCCGCGTATCGCAAAACCGTGCTTGGAGAAGCCCCCAGGGTCGGGGTCGAAGCGGCGGTCGGATTTGGCTGGGAGCGCTGGCTTGGCGAGCATTCCGCCTTTGTCGGGATGAAAGGGTTTGGCGCCTCCGCTCCGGTCGAGGCGCTTTATCCGCATTTTGGCATCACCGCGGAAGCCGTCGCCGCCGCGGCGCGTTCACTCTTGCCATGAGAACCGGCGGCCAATCCTCAGGAGGGACAAGCCATGGCGGTACGGGTTGCCATCAACGGGTTCGGCCGCATCGGCCGGCTCATCCTGCGCGCGGCCTATGAGCACAAAGAGAGCGAGATCGAGGTCGTCGGGGTCAACGATCTCGGCCCTGTCGCGACCAACGCGCATCTCCTGCAATACGACAGCGTGCACGGCCGCTTTGCCGGCGAGGTCACGACCGGCGAGGGCTGGATGGACATCGGCCGCGGCAAGATCCGCGTCACCGCCGAGCGCGACCCGGCCAAACTGCCGTGGCGCGAACTCGGGGTCGATGTCGCGCTCGAATGCACCGGGATCTTTACAAAGCGCGAGGCCGCGGCCAGGCACCTCGAAGCCGGCGCCAGGAAAGCGATCATCTCGGCCCCGGCCGAGGGCGCCGACCTGACCGTGGTGATGGGGGTCAACCACGACGCCCTGAAGCCCGAGCACCAGGTCATTTCCAACGCCTCGTGCACGACCAACTGCCTGGTGCCGGTCGCCTATGTGCTGCACCAGGGTCTCGGCATCGAGCGCGGCTTTATGACGACGATCCACTCCTACACGGCCGACCAGAGCCTCCAGGACACCCTGCATCGCGATCTGCGCCGGGCGCGGGCCGCGGCCTTGTCGATGATCCCGACCTCGACCGGGGCGGCGCGCGCCGTCGGTCTTGTCCTGCCGGACCTCAAGGGCAAGCTCGACGGCACCGCGATCCGCGTGCCGACCGCCAACGTGTCGCTGATCGATCTCACCTTTGACGCGGCGCGCGACACCACCGCCGAGGAGGTCAACGGGTTGATGGAGGAGGCCGCGCGCTCAAACCGCCTCAAGGGCATCCTCGCGATCAACAAGGCGCCGACCGTCTCCATTGATTTCAACCACGACCCGCACAGCTCGACCTTTGATGTGACGCAGACGCAGGTGCTCGACAAGCGCTTTGTCCGCGTGCTGTCGTGGTACGACAACGAATGGGGTTTTTCCAATCGGATGGTCGAGGCCGCCGCCTATTTTGGCAGTCTCAACTGACCCTCTTTGGCGCGCGCCGCACCGCGCAGGCCGCCGCGGCCGAACCGAGGGCAATGACCAGAAACCCGACGCTCCACCCCGCGGGACTCCCGGCGCCGCCAAACCAGTCGAGCACAAGGCCGACCATGACCGGGCTGAGAAAGCCCGTCCCATAGCCGGCGAGCGCATAGAGCGCGAGCGCCGATCCCCGCCGAGCCGGGTCGGCGGCCGCGACGGCGCCGCCGGCGAGCGAGCCGACATCAGAAAAGCTGGTGATCTGCACCAGGATCAACAGCGCCATGACGATCCAGGTCGGCCCGCCCGCGGTTGCCGCCAGCGCGAGACAGACCGCGACCGAGACACAGCAGGCCGCGGTGATGACCCGCTCGCGGCCATGACGGAGGGCGAGCTCGGCGACCGCGATGCTGACCGGCAGACCGGCCAGCGAGGCGAGACCGGCGATCACCCCAAGCGGCGGCAGCGCCAAGCGGTTCCCGGGCAGGCTGACGATCCAGGCGAGATAGGCGACAAACCACACGCGAACCGAGAACACTTCCCAGGTATTGCCGGCAAAGGCCGCGATATAGGCGAGGAGCGCGCGGTTGCGCAGCACCGGCCGGAAGTCGAGCAGGCGGACCTTGGCCGCGTGCGCCTGAGCGTGCCAAAGAACCGGGGTGGCCGGCAGAAAGAGGAGCGCCGCGGCGGCGAGGAGCGGCCCAAAACCGGCAACGACAAAGGTTGTCCGCCAGCCAAAGGCGGCATCGACCACCCCGGCGACGATCAGCGAGCCGGAACTGCCGACGGCGTAGAACGAGGTGTAGAGCGCGGCGGCGCGCGACTGCCGTCCCGGCGCGACCCGGTCGGTCAAGAGTTTGAGGCCGGGCATGTGGACGCCGGCAAAGGCGACCCCGCCGGCAAAACGCAGGGCCAGCGCGACGAGAAAGCCGTGCGCCAAAAAGGCGCAGGCAAAGCTCGCGGCACTGCCGAGACCGGCGCCGACGAGATAGACCCGGCGCGCGTCAAAGCGGTCGCTGGCGCTGCCCAGAAACGGCACCGCCATCGCGTATCCGGCGAAATAGATGCCGCCAATCCAGCCCGACTGCCCCGCGCTCAGCCCCCACGCGACCGCGATCTCGTGCAGGGTCGTCGCATAGGTCAACAGCGGCAGCAGGTTCGTCACCAGCCCAAAGATCAGGAGAATGGTGCTGCGCCGCCCCGCGGCGCGTCCGGCGACCGCGCACCCGGGCGTACCTGGGGGCGTGCCTGGCTCCGCAGCGTCGCCCCTTGCCGGATCGCCACCTTCGTCGATCATGGCCCGGCCCCTGTGCAAGGATGCGCTGCGAGGATAGGGCGGCGGTCGCGGCGCCTCATCCGCCGACGCTTCGGATTCTGCCGAAGCGAGCGCAAAACCGCCCGGTCGCGCCGACGGCTTCCCATCTCTCCGCCATGCCGCAGGATGCCCCCGTCATCACCGTCCACTCGCTGGCCCAGGCGGTTGCCGCGCTGAAGGCGGCGGCCGGGACCGGTGTCGCGATCACCCTCGCGAGCGCGCCTGAGGCCGGGATCTCTGCCGGGCCGGGCTGGTGGCGGGCGCTTGTCGAAATGGCGCGCAAAGCCGTGCCCGCGGCCGAATTCTCGACCCTCCTGGATTGCGGCGCGGAACCCGGCGCCGCGCTCGCCGCGATCCGGGCACAGGTTGAGGCGATCGTCTTTACCGGCCGCGCCGATGTCGCCGGGCGGCTCGCCGATGTCGCCCGTCAGCATGGCGTGCGCCTGGTGACGACACAACCCACGCCGATCCTCGATCTCGGTGCCGCGTTCTTCGCCGCGTCCGAGCACATCGAGCGGCGCTGCCTCCAACTCCTGGCGCAACCCGGGTTCAGGCGCGCGCCAGCAGCGGCGGGCGAAACCGGCTCTGGCGGAACACCAGCGTGCCGATCAGCAGAAGATTGACTAGGTTGAACAGGATGCCGACGGCAAAAGCCGGCGCGTAGAACCCGGCATAGTCGTAGATGACCCCGGCCATCCAGCCGCCCGCTGCCATCCCCGAACCGCTGAACAAGAGCAGGGTCGGGATCCGCCAGGAGGCTTCCGCGGCTGGGAACAGTTCGCGGATCGCCACAATATAGGCCGGGACGATGCCGCTGAAGCCGAGACCAAACCCGACCGCGACGGCGAACAACCCCGCCTCGTTCTGGGTCAGCATGAACCCGGTCATCGCCACGATCATGCAGAAGGACCCCGCCAGCACCGTGCGCAGCCCGCCGATCCGGTCGGCGATAAAGCCCCAACACTGGCGGCCGGCAAAGGCGCAGGCGAGAAGCACCGACAGCATCGTGCTGCCACTGGTCAGGGAGATGCCGAGATCGCCGCAATAGGCCACCAGATGGCCCTGCGGCATCGCCATCGGCACGCAGCAGCAAAAGCCCGCGGCGGCAAGCAGGCCAAGCACGGTGCGCGGTTTGAGACCCAGCACCGGCGTGCCCGGGGCCGGTCCGGCGACGATCCCGGCGGCGATCATCCCCCGCGGCACGGCGCGGAACACGAGAAAGGCGGCGGGCACGATGATGAGAACTACTAAGCCGGCGTAGAACCGCATCAGGTGGGCCCAGCCAAACCAGCCGATCGAGTGGCCAAACAGCGACGCCCAGACCGTTCCGGCGGCCGCCTGGCCGCTGGCGATGAGGGCCAGGGCGGTGCCGCGCCGGCGGTCGAACCAGCGCGAGACATAGACGTAGAGCGGGGCGTTGATCCCGGCATTGCCGAGGAGACCCATAAACACCCCATGCGCGACATAGAACGAAAAGCGCTCGCCGAGGCTCGCCAGCAGCAGTCCGACCGCGATCATCAGCGCGCCAAAGATGACCGTCCAGCGTACCCCGATCCGCTCGGCCACCTGCGCCAGGACAATGCCGCCGAGAGCCGCGCCGAGCCAGGCGAGCGCCACGGACAGCGCCGGCACCGAGCGCAGATTGCCAAAATCGGTCGCGATCGGCCGCATCCCGACAATGGTGATCATCGGCGCCCCAAACGAGACCGTGACGATGCCGAGCGCGGTGAATGCGACCAGCCAGGAGCGGCGCGTCTCCACGCTCCCTGCGGCGGCGCGGGCGGTCATCGCCTGGGTCTCGCAGCAGCGCCGGGCGCCGCCGGGGGGCGCGGGGGAAAGGACGATTCTGTCACGGTCGCGATTGGTCCGCTGGGGCGCTGTCAACCGCGAATGTCACCCGGCGCCGCCGGCAAGGCAACGCCCTTCGGTGCAACCGTGCTCCCCCGGCAAGGCAGGGGGATATCCGCGGCGATCGGCAGACGCCCGGCGGCGCCGAGTGTCTCGCTTCGCCGCCGCCCTTCTGCTAGGATCGTGCCGGATACGGGGAAGGACCGCGGCCATGAAGCTTAACGGACATGTCCAGAAGATCCTCGGCTATTACGAGAGCGACAATCCCGGCACCAAGGCCAATCTCGCCCGCATCCTGATGCACGGCAAGCTCGGCGGCACCGGCAAGCTTCTCATCCTGCCCGTCGATCAAGGGGTCGAGCACGGCCCGGCGCGCAGCTTTGCGCCAAACCCGCCGGCCTATGATCCGCATTATCATTTTCAATTGGCGATCGAGGCCGGGCTGTCGGCCTATGCCGCGCCTTTGGGCTTTATCGAGGCCGGCGCCGCCACCTATGCCGGGCAGATCCCGCTGATCCTCAAGCTCAACAACGCCAACAGCCTGTCGCGTCTCAAGGAGAACGCGACGCAGGCGGTGACGGCGAGCGTCAAGGATGCGCTGCGCCTCGGCTGCGCGGCAATCGGTTACACGATCTATCCGGGTTCGGACGCCGCCTACGACCAGATGCGCGACATCGCCGAGATGGCGTGCGAAGCCAAGTCCTACGGGCTTGCCGTGGTGATCTGGTCCTATCCGCGCGGCGGCAACCTGTCGCGCGAGGGCGAGACGGCGATCGACATTTCCGCCTATGCCGCACAGATCGCCGCGCAACTCGGCGCCCACATCATCAAGGTCAAGCCACCCTCCGCGCATCTCGAACTGGCCGCGGCCAAGAAGGTCTACGAGGAGCGCGGCATCGACATCGCAAACCCGGCGGCGCGCATCCGCCACGTCGTGCAGTCGGCCTTTAACGGCCGCCGCGTCATCGTCTTTTCCGGCGGCGAGGCGAAGGACATCGATGGCGTCTTGAACGAGGTGCGCGCGGTCTATGCCGGCGGCGGCAACGGTTCGATCATCGGCCGCAACACCTTTCAGCGGCCAAAGCCCGAGGCGCTCGACATGCTCGCCCGCATCATCAAGATCTATCAGGGGAAGGATTGACCACGCCCGTTTCCGAGGGTTCGGGCGGCGCGGGTCGGCCGACGACGCGGCTCTATCTGATCACCCCGCCCACCCTCGATCCCGACCGTTTCGCCAAGGATCTCGAAGAGGCGTTTGCCGGCGGCGATGTCGCCTCCCTGCAACTGCGCCTCAAGGAGGTGGACGACGACGCGATCCGCCGCGCCGCCCGGGTCCTGAAGCCGATCGCGCAGGACCGCGGTGTCGCCTTTATCATGAACGACCGCCCCGATCTCGCCCTCGAACTCGACTGCGACGGCGTTCATGTCGGCGAGGATGATATGCCCTATGCCGAGGCGCGCCGGCTCCTGGGCGACGAGCGCATTGTCGGCGTGACCTGCGGCGCCGCGCGCCATCGCGCTCTTGTCGCCGCCGAGGCCGGCGCCGACTACGTCGCCTTTGGCGCCTTTTTCCCGACTACGACAAAGCTCGCCAAACACCATGTCGAGCCGGAACTGTTGCGCGCCTGGTCGGAGACGACAATCGTTCCCTGCGTCGCGATCGGCGGGATCACGCAGGAGAATTGCGCGCCGCTCGCCGAGGCCGGCGCCGACTTTCTCGCGGTCATCGGCGCGGTGTGGTCGTATCCCAACGGGCCGCGCGCCGCGGTCGCCGAATTCAACGCGGTCTTCGCGCGCCTCGGGCGGGCCCATCGGACGGTTTGATCCTCCCTCCGGCATGGTGTAATAGCCCCGTCCACAACAAGAGACGGGGGGGAACACATGCGCGCGTTGATCTCGGCGATGGTGGCGTCTGTCATTGCCGCGCCGGCCTTTGCCGCCGGCTTTACCGTGACCACCCCGGATTTTGCCAACGGCGGCACGATCCCGCTGGCGCAGGTATTCAACGGCGGCAGTTGCAAGGGGGGAGACCGCTCGCCGGCACTGTCCTGGTCGGGTGCGCCGGCCGGGACAAAGGGCTTTGCGATCACGATGTTCGATCCCAATGCGCCGACCGGGAGCGGCTGGTGGCACTGGACCGTATTCAACATCCCCGCGAGCGTCCATCACCTCGCGGAAAACGCCGGCGCCGCGGGATCGCCGCTGCTGCCCGCGGGCGCGGGCGAGGGGCGGACCGATTTTGGCTTCTCGCATTACGGCGGGCCGTGCCCGCCGGTTGGCGACCCGCCGCATCATTACGAGATCACCGTCTACGCGGTCAAAACCGCAAAGCTGCCGCTCGATCGGACCGCTTCGGGCGCGCATGTCGGCTTTGTCCTCCACTTCAACACGCTGGCGACGGCGCGGGTGGTGGGGCGTTATGGCCGGCCGAGGTAAGCAAGCAGGCTGATTCCAATGCGCATCACCGCGATCCGCGAGACCGTGGCGCCGATCAGTTCGGCGATCGCCAACGCCGCTATCGATTTCAGCCGGATGACGGCGAGCGTCGTGGCGATCCGCACCGACCTCGTGCGTGACGGCCGACCGGTCACGGGTTTTGGCTTCAATTCGAACGGGCGCTACGCCGTGCAAGGGTTGCTGCGCGAGCGCTTTATCCCGCGCCTGTTGGACGCCGACCCGGGCGATCTCGCCGATGAGAACGGCCTCATCGATCCGGCCAAGGCGTGGGCCGCGATGATGCGGAACGAAAAGCCGGGCGGGCACGGCGAGCGCTCGGTCGCGATCGGTGTTCTCGACATGGCGTTGTGGGACATCCGCGCCAAGGCCGAGGGGGTACCGCTGTGGAAACTCCTCGCCGATCATGCCGGGCAGGGCGCCGTCGAGCCGCGCGCCTGGGTCTATGCCGCCGGCGGCTATTACTATCCGGGCAAGGGCATTTCCGGGCTGGAGGACGAGATCAGGGGCTACCGCGACGCCGGCTATCGCACCGTCAAAATCAAGATCGGCGGCGTGCCCTTGTCCGAGGATCTGAAGCGGATCGAGGCGGTGCTGAAGATCGTCGGCACGGGCGAGGGTCTCGCGGTCGATGCCAATGGCCGCTTTCCGCTCGACGAGGCCTTTGCCTATGCCGACGCGCTGCAGCCTTACGGGTTGCGCTGGTACGAGGAGCCGCTCGACCCGCTCGATTATCTCGCTCACGCGGCACTCGCCGAGCGCTATGCCCCGCCGATCGCCACCGGCGAAAACCTGTTCTCCTGGCAGGACGCGCGCAACCTGATCCGCCACGGCGGCCTGCGGCCTGATCGCGACGTGCTGCAATTCGATCCGGCACTGTCCTATGGTCTCGTCGAGTATCTGCGCACGCTTTCGATGCTCGAAGGGCACGGCTGGTCGCCAGCGCGGTGCGTCCCGCACGGCGGCCACCAGTTCGCCCTCAACATCGCCGCCGGTCTCGGGCTTGGCGGCAACGAATCCTACCCACAGGTCTTTGCCCCGTTTGGCGGCTTTGCCGACGAGTGCCCGGTCGAGGACGGCTATGTCCGGCTGCCCGATATCCCGGGGATCGGGTTTGAGGCGAAATCCGCGCTCTATGCCGTGATGCGCCCGCTCGCCGCATAGCCGCAAGGCTGGCGGAATGCGCTACGCTTTTCCGCCCTACGGTTTGTTGTAGGGCGGAAAAGCGCCGCGCAGCGGCGCGCATTCCGCCATGTTCCCGAGTCTTATTTCTTCTCGTCGGCCTTCAGGACCGCGGCGACGCGCTCGGGATCAGCGGAAAGCGGCGGGATGCCGGCGCGCTCCTGCTGCAACAGCATGCCGACGGTCGAGTTGCGCGTGCCCCAGCCGCGGTTCATCGCCTCGGTCAGTTCCTCAAAGGCCATGTTGGCGAGGCGCATCGGCACGCCGACCTCGCGCCCCAATCCGACCGCGAGGCCGACATCCTTGTGCAGGAGGCGCAGCGCAAAATCGGCGGGATCGTGCTGACCGGTCAGAAACCGGCTGCCAATCCGGTCAAAGGTGCGCACCCGGCCGGTGGCGCCCTGGCGCACCGCTTCCCACAGATCGACCGGATCGACCCCGGCCTTGATCCCCATGGTGAACACTTCGGCGAGCGCCACGTTGAGCACCGCGCTGGTGCAGTTGTGCACGAGTTTGGCGACCGAGCCGGCGCCGATCGGGCCGATATAGCGCGCCTGATCGCCCATCGCGTCGAGCACGCGCTTGTGCCGGTTGAAGATCTGCTCGTCGCCGCCGACCCAGATCGCCATCCGCCCGCTCGCCGCCCCGGACGGGCCGCCGCTGACCGGCGAATCCAGCATATAGAGGTTCTTCTCGGCAAAGGCGGCGTGGATCTTGCGCACCATCGCCACCGAGTTGGTGGACATGTCAAAGAACGCGCTGTCGGGGCGCAGACCCTCGATCAGGCCGTTTGGCCCGAGCGCCACCGCCTCGACATCGGCCGGTACCGGCAGCGAGGCAAACACCACCTCGCAGGCTTCACCGACCTGGCGGGGCGAGTTCGCCCACACTGCGCCGTTGGCGAGAAACGGCTCGGCCGCGGCGCGGCTGAGATCGTGGACGACAAGATCGTGACCGGCCTTTTGCAGATTGGCGGCCATCCCCTTGCCCATCATGCCGAGACCGATAAAACCGATTTTCATGGCGTTTCCCCTTTGCGCGCGCGCAGAAGCGACTGGCGAACCCTCACCCACCAGCCCTTTGGGCTGGTCCCCCCTCTCCCGCAGTGCGGTAGAGGGTGCCGAGCGCAGCGAGGCGGGTGAGGGGTTGAGGCCCGGCTGCTCGTAGTTTTCGCCTTTCGTCTGTTATCCGGTCAAGCTCATCGCCGCCGGAACGCTCCCTTGCGGCGGCGGTTTCGCGTATACACTCGGCACTTCGACAACACCGCAGGCCGCCGGCCATGAACCCTCGCTCCCGCCCGCACCCGCTCGTGCTCTGCATTCTCGACGGTTGGGGCGAGCGGCCGGCTGCCGCCGACAACGCGATCACCGCGGCCAGGACGCCGGTGTGGCATCGGCTGCGCGCGCGCTGGCCGCATGCGCGGCTCAATGCCAGCGCGCATGATGTCGGGTTGCCCGATGGGCAGATGGGCAATTCTGAGGTCGGCCACACCAATATCGGCGCCGGGCGGCTGGTCATGCAGGATCTGCCAAGGATCGATGCGGCAATCGCCGACGGCACCATCGCCAAGCTGCCGGCGATGCGGGACTTTCTCGCCCGGATGAAGGCGAGCGGCGGCACGGTGCACGTGCCGGGTCTCCTCTCGCCCGGCGGGGTGCATTCGCACCAGGACCAGATTGCCGCGCTCTGCCGGATCGTCGCCGCGGCAGGTGTGCCGGTTGCGGTACACGCCTTTCTCGACGGCCGCGACACGCCGCCCAAATCCGCCGCCGGTTATCTGCGCAAATTCATCCGGGATGCCGCCGGCTGTGAGCGGCTGACGATCGCGACGATCGGTGGGCGTTATTTCGCGATGGATCGCGACAAGCGCTGGGACCGGGTCGAAAAGGCGTATCGGGCGATCGCCCTCGGCCAGGGCGAGAGCGCGCCCGATCCGCTCACTGCGGTTGAGGCCGCCTATGACCGCGGCGAGAGCGACGAGTTTGTCAAGCCGAGCGTGATTGCTGGCTACCCTGACATGCGCGACGGCGACGGGGTCCTCTTTGCCAATTTCCGTGCCGACCGGGTGCGCGAGATCGCCGCGGCGCTCCTTGACCCGGATTTTTCCGGCTTTGCCCGGCCGCATCGGGTCGCCTTTGCCGCGGCTCTCGGTCTCGTCGAGTATTCGAGCGAACTCGACCGTTTTCTCGCCACCTTGTTCCCGCCCGAGGATCTTTCCGACACCTTTGGCGAGATCATCGCCAAGGCCGGCCTCACGCAACTGCGCATCGCCGAGACCGAGAAATACGCGCACGTCACGTTCTTCTTCAATGGCGGGCGCGAGACCATCTTTCCCGGCGAGGAGCGCATCCTCATTCCCTCGCCAAAGGTCGCCACCTACGACCAGCAGCCGGAAATGTCGGCACCCGAGATGACCGAGCAGGTCCTCGGCGCGATCCGCTCGGGGCGGTTTGACGTGATCGTGCTGAACTACGCCAACACCGACATGGTCGGGCACACCGGCGATCTCGGCGCCGCGATCAAGGCGGTCGAGACGGTCGATGCCGCGCTCGGGCGGCTCGCGGAAGCGGTCGCCGAGACCGGCGGCACGCTCGTCGTGACCGCCGACCACGGCAATGCCGAGATGATGCGCGATCCCCAGACCGGCGAGCCCCACACCGCGCACACGCTGAACCGGGTGCCGCTCCTCATCATCAACCCGCCCGTCACGATCCCCCGTCTCGCCGACGGCCGCCTCGCCGATGTCGCGCCGACCCTGCTCGACCTGCTCGGTCTCAAAAAGCCGGCGGCGATGACGGGTCATTCGCTGATCGGCGCCGGCGCAGAGAGCGGGGGAGCGGCACGGGACGCCGCCGGCTGACCGGCGCCGTCGTTTCGCCGCGGCCTTGCCGCCGCGAACCCTGACAGCCTTGCCGCATGGAGGCCAAAGCGCCGCGCCGGATCACCTCGGCCCTGCGCCGCCTCGCGGTCTGGGGACCGGGTCTCCTGGTCATGCTCGCCGACACCGACGCTGGCAATGTGGTGACGGCGGCAGAGGCCGGCGCCCGCTGGGGCTACCGGCTGCTGCCGCTCTTACTGCTGCTGATCCCGATGCTGTACATGGTGCAGGAGTTGACGGTGCGCCTCGGCATCCAGACCGGGCGCGGTCACGGCGAATTGATCCGCGAGCGCTTTGGCCTCGGCTGGGCGTGGCTGTCCACCCTCGGCCTTGCGGTAGCGGCGATCGGCTCGCTCGTAACCGAGTTCACCGGCGTCGCCGGGATCGGCGCGTTGTACGGGTTGCCGCGCAGCCTCAGCCTGCCGCTGGCGGCAGCGGCGTTGCTCGCCGTGGTGGCGACCGGCTCCTACCGGCGGGTCGAACGCACGGCCCTTGTCATCGGCCTTCTCGAACTGGCCTTTTTTGCCGTCGCCTGGTCCGCGCACCCGAGCCTGGCGCGGCTGTTGCAGGACATCGGTACGCTGCCTCTCGGCAACCGCGAATTTCTCTATCTGGCGAGCGCGCTCATCGGGGCAGTGTTCAATCCCTGGATGGTGTTCTACCAGCAGTCCTCGATCGCCGACAAAAAGCTGCGCCTCGAAGACCTTGCGGCGGCGCGCTGGGACACCGCGCTCGGTGCCGTCCTGACCCAGGCGTTGACCGCGGCGGTGCTGGTTGCGGCGGCGGCCACGCTGGCGTCCTACGGGGGCACGGCAAGCCTGTCCAGCGTTGGCGAGATCGGCGCCGCGCTGGCGCCGGTGCTCGGCGGCGCGGCGGGACGGGCGGTGTTTGGCGCCGGTGTGCTCGGTGCCTCGCTGGTCGGGGCGATCGTCTCCTCGCTGGCGCTCGCCTGGGGGCTGGGCGAGGTCGCCGGCTACCGGCGCTCCCTCGAACACCGGCCGTTTGAGGCGGGGTGGTTCTATGGCGTCTATGCGCTCTGCGTCGTCGGCGCCGCCGCGCTCGTCTGGGCGGTGCCGAATCTGGTGCGGCTCAACATCGCGGCGCAGGTTCTGAACGCCTTTCTGCTGCCGCTGGTGATCGGCTTTCTGGTGGCTCTGGCGGCGACCGCCTTGCCCCCGCCATTGCGGCTGCGCGGCTGGTATCTCGGCCTCCTCATCGGTGTTGCCGCCCTCGTCTCCCTGCTCGCGCTGTGGGGCGCAATCCCGGTTTGATCACAACCCGGCCTGGTCTTGATTACGCCATGAAGCGGCGGATATCATCCGCGCCGCTCGCAACGGGGGCCGCAGCCGGCGCTTCGGTTTTCCCGCTGGCCTGCGATCAAGGATGAGTCGATGAAGCGTTTGGGTCTGATCGCGGCGGTCGCTGCTTCGGTGATCGTCCTCCCGCTGTCCCATGATCTCGCCACCGCCGCGCCCGCCGCCGGCTCCGCCAGCCAGGACGACACCTACAAGGCGCTCGATCTGTTTGGCGAGGTGTTCGCCGACGTGCGCGCCGATTACGTGGACAAGATCAAGGACAACAAGCTGATCGGCTCGGCGATCAACGGCATGCTGACCTCGCTCGACCCGCACTCGAACTATCTCGACCGCAAGGACTTCGACGATATGAAGGTGCAGACCAGCGGCGAGTTCGGCGGGCTGGGGATCGAGGTGACGATGGAAAAGGGCACCGTCAAGGTGGTCTCGCCGATCGACGATACCCCGGCCGCCCGCGCCGGGTTGAAGCCGGGCGATCTGATCACCCAGATCAACGGCAAGCCGGTGCAGGGAATGACCCTGCCGCAGGCGGTCGAAAAGATGCGCGGTCCGGTGGACAGCCAGATCAAGCTGACCATCGAGCGCAAGGGGCAGAAGCCGTTTCAGGTCACGCTGACCCGCGCCACGATCAAGATCAAGCCGGTTCACTTCAAGCTTGAGGCGGGCAATATCGGCTACATCCGCATCACCTCCTTCAACGAGCAGACCGATACCGGCCTCGACGCGGCGCTGAAGGCATTGCGCCAGAAATCCGGCAACAAGCTGCAAGGATTGATCCTCGATCTGCGCAACAATCCGGGCGGTCTCCTCGATCAGGCGGTCGCGGTCGCCAACGCCTTTCTCGACAAGGGCGAGATCGTCGCGACCCGCGGCCGTCGGCCCGACGACGCGCAGCGCTACGATGCCCGCCCCGGCGACGACATCAGCGGCGGTCTGCCAATGGTGGTGATGATCAACGGCGGTTCCGCTTCGGCCAGCGAGATCGTTGCCGGCGCCTTGAAAGACCAGCATCGCGCCGTGCTGCTCGGCACCCGCTCCTTTGGCAAGGGTTCGGTGCAGACGATCATCCCCCTGCCCGGGCATGGGGCGATGCGGCTGACAACGGCGCGCTATTACACCCCCTCGGGGCGCTCGATCCAGGATGAGGGGATCGAACCCGACATCGTCGTCCCGGCTGGCCGGATCGAACCTGCGCCGTCGGCGGGCGGGACCGCCGCCGCCAAGACCACCGAGCCGGAAAGCTCGGTCAACCCGCAGCTCATCGGCACCGCCGAGGATTACCAGCTCGCCCGCGCGCTCGACGTGGTGCGCGGCATCACCCTCTTTGACCACGGCCACGCGGTCAACTGAAAGCGGCGGCCGCACGAGGCCGGCGGGCATGGCGCCCGGTTATCGCCCGTGTGTCGGCATCCTGCTGCTGAATCGCGCGGGGCTGGTCCTGGTCGGCCGGCGCCTCGACGTGAAGGATGTGCCGGCTTGGCAGATGCCGCAGGGTGGGATCGATCCCGGCGAGACCCCGCGCGCGGCAGCGCTGCGCGAACTGGCCGAGGAGATCGGCACCGCCAACGCGGAAATTCTTGCCGAAAGCCGCCGCTGGCGCCGCTACGATATCCCCGCTGCGATTGCGGAGGGGCTGTGGGGCGGGCGCTATCGCGGACAGCGGCAGAAATGGTTTGCCATGCGCTTTCTGGGGCGCGACGCCGAGATCGATCTGGCCACCGCGCACCCCGAATTCGATGCCTGGCAATGGGTCGCGCCCGATGATCTGCCGCGTCTCATCGTCCCGTTCAAGCGCGCGCTTTATCTCGATGTGCTTGAAGAGTTCCGGGTGCTTTGCGGCGGCGGGTAAGAAAACTTGCGAGGCGCATTCCGCACCGCACCCCTGCACCCCTGCGCGCTGTCAAATGTCGGCGCAAGGTAGAAATGACACCCGGCGCGCAAAGTAGAAATGACACCCGAGGGGCGCCCAGCGGCTCCGTGCCGCCGGGTTTGCACTCTTCTCGGCATGGCTGATTTCGTTACGTGACGAAA
>JBOHMF010000005.1:0-27728 GCA_050730055.1 Allostellaceae bacterium | reverse complement strand
TAAATATTTGGGAGCGTTTCTGAACCAATATCAGATATGTACCTATCAACTTCGGTTGGATAATCGGTTCCATGTGTGATCTGCTCAGACGTAAAATTGTCTTGTCGGCCTTCAACAAGGTATTTCGCCATATAGCGAGCATATTTTGTCTTCGCTTCAGGATCATCGGATTTGTTGTACTGTTTACGCGCCCAGGTAAAATTTGACTGATGGGTGCCGAGTGTCTTCATAACGTCCTGTTGTCCCTTTGCCCTGATATAAGCATCCATCAGTTTAGCAGATATCCCTAGAACTTTGGAAGGCATTGCCCGGCCATAGGGGTTTCTGACAGTTTATACCGGAGTGGCGAAGGATCTCGCCTCCTCAATAGGATTTCCTATGACCCGCCCCGGTCCATGCAATCTGATCACCGACGTTTCGGGCATCCTCGTCGGACAGGCCGAGGACAAGGACGCCATCACCGGCACGACGGTCGTGCTGGCCGAGCGGCCGGCGGCTGCTGCGGTCGATGTCCGCGGCGGCGCGCCCGGCAGCCGCGAGACCGAACTGCTCGGTCCCGGCACCCTGGTCGAGCAGATCGACGCCATCGTCCTGTCGGGCGGCTCGGCCTTTGGTCTCGACGCCGCCGGCGGGGCGATGGAGCGGCTCGCTGCGCTGGGTCGCGGGTTTGCGATCCGCGATGCGCTTGTGCCGATCGTGCCGGCGGCGATCCTCTTTGATCTCGCCTTTCCCGGCCGCCGGCCGTGGCGTGGCGAGCCGCCCTATCGCGACCTCGGCCGGCGCGCCGTCGATGCCGCCGGCAAGGATTTCGCGCTCGGCAATGCCGGGGCCGGGCTTGGCGCCAAGTCCGGCGCGCTGAAGGGCGGGATCGGCAGCGCCTCGCTGGTGCTGAGCGGCGGCGCCACGGTCGGCGCCCTCGTCGCGGTCAACAGTTGGGGGTCGGCGGTGCGCCCCGATTGCGGGCGCTTCTGGGCCGCCGATCTGGCGCTCTCCGGCGAGATCGCGGCGCAGCCGCCGCCGCCCGAAGCACCCTTTGACCTGGAAGACCTGTCCGGCGGCGCCCCGGCCGTACCGGGCGCCAACACGACGCTCGCCGTTGTCGCCACCGATGCCGCCCTCGACAAGGGCGGCTGCCGGCGGCTTGCGATCATGGCGCAGGACGGTCTCGCCCGCGCCTTGCGCCCGGTGCATACGCCCTTTGACGGCGACATGGTGTTTGCGCTGGCGACCGGCGACGGGGCACCCGAAACGCCCGCAATCCTGGCGCGGCTCGGCATGGCCGTCGCCGACTGTCTCGCCCGCGCGGTCATGCGCGCGCTGATGGCAGCCGAAACCCTGGGCGGCATCCCCGGTTGGCGGGCGCGCTGGGGCGGCGGATAGTGCAGGTCAGTGATCGCGCAGCAGCGCGCCAAACCCGTCGATGCGGTCGGTGATGCCGTTGCTGCGGAGCGCGCGCCAATAGGTCGCGGTGTTGATCGCGACGACCGGCTTTCCAAGCCAGAACTCGGCGAGGCCGGCGAGACGCGCCATCGCCAGATTGGTGCCGACCTGGACCACCGCCTCGACCTCCGGCCCATCGACGGCAAGGACCGCGTCGCGCAATTCCCGCTCCGAGACATGGGCGATTGCGACCGGACTCGCGCATTTGAGACCGATGAGGCGCACCACCGCAAAACCGCAATCGGTCAAAAAACGCCGGACCTCGGCGTCGGCGACCGGCATATAGGGCGTCACCACGCCGAGGCGGCGCACGCCGAGGCGCTCCAACGCCTGACGCGCGGCGTCCGACCCCATCGTCACCGCGACCCCGGCCCGGGCGGCGATGCGCTCCTTCAAGCGCTCGCTGCCTTCGAGCCCACCCCAGAACGTCTCCGACGACATCCCCATGATCAGATGATCCGGCTCGCAGGTCATCACCCGATCGACCGCGAACAGGAGTTCGCGGCGGACATTGTCGATGAGACGGGTGAAATCCTCGTCGCCCTTGAGCGGATCGTTGGGAATGTGGATGCGGGCAAAGTGATTGGTGACGCCCCGGGGCCGCATCGCGTCAAATTCCGGCTGGACGATCGTATTGGTGCTCGGCGCGATGACGCCGAACTTCAGCCGCCAGCCGAGCGCATCGGCCATGACCCTGCTCCCGCTATGCCGCAATCCGGGCGCGGCATTCGCCAAAGCCGATCGGCGCGGCGCCGGCGCGCCGGCAGTGGGCGCGCAGGATCACCTCGTCGCCGTCTTCCAGAAAACTGCGGCTCTCGCCGGAGGACAGTGCGATCTGCCGCTGCCCGTCCTGCGACAGTTCCATCAGGCTGCCCCAGCCTTCCGGCGTCGGGCCGGAGATCGTGCCGGTGCCAAAGACATCGCCGGCTTCGAGATTGCAGCCGCCCGAAGTGTGGTGCGCGACAAGCTGCGCCAGCGTCCAATAGAGATCGGTCGTGTTGCTCGCCGACATGCGGTGCGGCGGGAGACCTTTCTCCCGCATCGCCGAGGTCAACAGCAGGGCTTCGAGGACGATGTCAAAGGCGCCCTCGCGCTGATCGGCCGCGCCGAGGAGATGCGGCAGCGGCGGCGGATCGCCCGCGGGACGCGGCGGCTGCGCCACGCGGAACGGTGCCAATGCCTCCGGCGTGACGATCCAGGGCGAGACCGTGGTGCCAAAGTTCTTGCCGAGAAACGGCCCGAGCGGCTGCGACTCCCACCCCTGCACATCGCGCGCCGACCAGTCGTTCAAGAGACCAAGGCCAAAAATATGCTCGCCGGCACGGCCGATCGGGATCGGTTCGCCGAGCCCGTTACCGGGACCGATCCACACCGCCAGTTCGAGTTCGTAGTCGAGCTTTTGCGCGGGGCCAAAGCTGGGTGCCGCATCGGCGGGGGCCTTGCGCTGGCCGTGCGGGCGGCGGATCGCGACACCCGAGGGGCGCACCGAAGAGGCCCGGCTGTGATACGCGACCGGAACGTATTTGTAGTTCGGGTTCAATGGATTGTTGGGATCGCGCCGGAGTCCGCCGTTGCGCGCGTGATGGATGCCGGCAAAGAAATCGGTATAGGCCCCGACCTGGGCCGGCAGGTGCATTGTGCAGGCGGCCGCCTCGTGCAGCAGCCGCCCGGCGATCCCCTCGACTTTTGCCCGCTCGGCCCCGTCGGCGGCGAGGAGGGCCGAAACCCGCCGGCGCAATGCCGCGCGCGGGTCTGCGCCCAGCGCCATCAGCGGGTTGAGGGTTGGTCCGGCGGCCGCTTCGGCGGCGCGGCGCGCCTCGCCGGACAGCAGCCCGGCGACGAGCGCGGCCTGAAGATCAAAGATCCGATCGCCGATCGCGATGCCGCCGCGCGCTCCCGAGCCTGTCGAAGGGCTGCCGCCCGGCGGAGCAAAGACCCCGAGGGGCAGGTTCTGGATCGGAAACTCGGTATGGCCATTGGCCGAGGCGACCCAGCTCTGGCGCCGCGGGTCGTGGGTTTCGTCGAGCGTCGTCATGATCATTGTCCCTCCCTCCGGCGCGGGATCACACGGCCGGATTCGGCCCAGCCGCCCCAATCCCGCTCACACGCTTGCCAGCCGCAGGTCTCTCGGCGAGTGGTTTGGCGGCTATTAACCAATCATACATCCGAACTATGGAAGTTGGGATATAGGCAATGTTCTGATAATGTTCTAATTTGAAAGCCGCTCAACCAAGTAACCCGCCATCCAATGCGGGAGCGGCCGTCATCGTAAGAGGCGTCCATGAATCTTCCCACCGACATGGCAGGTCTTAATGAGCTTCATCAATTTGTGAAAAAATATAATAGTAGGTATTGTTGTTCGTTTATCATTCATAATCTTCGAACAGAAAAAAATTAGTTTGGTAAAATTGAGAGTAGTAAACCTGGATGTTATGCATTATATTATGACGATGGGGATCTTCTTTATATTGGGAAATCATCTAATGCAGTTGGTTTTAGGCTCTGGAATCATTTCAAACAGTCTAAAGCTAACTGGGTGATGTCCGTTTCTTTCGTTCAAATAGTTGAGGTACAAGAACCCTTTGAAGCACCTTCACTCGAAGAGTATTTGATACGAGAATTGCGGCCGCCCTGCAACCATAGAGGTATTAAACGGAAGGGTCAAGGGTCAAGCATAAGCTAGGACATCACCGGCGTTCTAATTGGATGGAGTGGTTTCAATGATCGAGCATTCGCCATGGGTTGGGCCGTTACTCAATAGTCAAAGGGTCACACTTGAAGAATCGCGAATATAAAACAATAGAATGAAATCTCAAACAATTCGTCTTGATTTCTTGAGGTCGCTGCAATGCTCATACCCGACTGGGAGACGGATTGCGTCGCAGTGGTGTGCCCGCAGGCGCGGGGGCACTACGGCCGCGGCGTCGAGGCGCTCTATGCCGAATTCATCGCGGCAATTGAGGCGCACGACACGGTGAGGGTGATCGACGATCCCGGTCTCGACATCTGGATTCGTGACTTCGCGCCGTTTCAGACCGATGGCGGGCGATGGGTCGCCGGTATTTATCAGCCAAGTTATTTGAACAGGGCGCGCAGCGCGCAGATCTCGGTAGCGTTTGCCCGCCACCTCACGTTCGACCGCTTCCCCGTCCGGCTCGACGGCGGAGCCTTTGTTCACAATGGCCGCGGCATCGGCATTACGACGACAAAGCTCTATTGCGCAAACCGCGACCGCTCGCACGAGGAGCTTGATCGCCTTTTGATGGAACATTTTGAACTTGACCGTCTGGTCATAATCCCGTCGGTTCCCGACGACGAAACGGGCCACGTGGACGGCATCGCCAGATGGGCCGACGAAAAGACACTGCTGGTTGGCCGCGAGGAATATGAGTCGGTGATTCCGGCCCTCAGAGCGGGCCTGCCGCACGGCACTGAGATCGTCCCGTTTCCGCAGGTGATCTGTGATGAGGTCATAAACGGCTTGCCGTGCGCGCACGGCGTTTACGTCAACTTTCTGCTGACCCGGAACGCGGTCTATCTGCCCATCTTCGGTTTTCCTGAAGACCGGGAGGCCGTCGCGACCGCGGAGCGCATCTTTGACGGGAAGCCGGTGGTGCCGATCAACGCCTATGCCGTGGCGGTCCACGGCGGCGTGCTCAACTGCATCAGCTGGAATTTCAAATCCGGGCTCACGGCATCGGCCTCCGGCGCATAGCGGGCAGGATGTCGGTCTTGCCAAAATCCTCGCCCTTGAACAGTAGCGTCGTCCGATGATTCTTTGCCATCGCGTAGGCAAAGCAGTCGCCGAGATTGAGTTGCGCCGGATGCCCCCGCCCCTTACCGTATCGGGAGAATGCGGCAAGCGCCGTCTCCGCTTCCTGCTCGGTGACCGCGACCGCGCGGATGCCAGCCATCCCGAGGAACTCGCGCACGTCCTCTCGGGCCTCCTCGATGCTTGCGTGCCGTTTGCGACAGATGCCCAGGGCCGCCTCAAAGATCGCGATCGGCGAGGTGATCGGCGATTGCGCGCTCTCCAGCATGTCCGCCGGCGCGTCGGCTTCCGGCTCGCGGGTCAGGATCGCGACAATGGCGGAGGCATCGACAAACATCACGGGTTCCCGCTGAGTTCGTCATAGAACGCCTTATCGGCCTCCAGGCCGGTTGCCGGCCGGCTCAGCACCCGCTCCTGAAGCGGGCGCAGGCGCTTGCGCAGCGGCACCGCCTCGTCGAGACGGCGCAATTCGTTCTCCAACGCCGTCCTTACCGCTGCGGTCTTGTTTTTGTGCATGCGCGCCGCCAGTCTCTCGGCGAGCTGATTGACGGCCTCGTTGCGAATGTTGAGAGGCATGGCGACTCCTGTATAGACGTAACGATTCTAACGTCTACGCGCGAAGACAACAAGTTGAAGAACAAAGTCGGTTCGCGGCACGTGCCCCTTACGATGCCAGGATCGGGTGAAACTCCAGGCTCGGCGAGAAGGCGAACAGCGTCCCGTTGACCCGGATCGAGTCCGATTCCGAGCCGAGGCCGGCATGGCCGTCAAACTGGCCCTGGCTGGTCGCCAGCGGCACATAGCTCTGCGCCGCGTTGGCCTCGGGTGGCGAGGCGGTGTAGGACGTGACCGTCACGGCACCGGAGGGTTCTGTCGTCGCCGGGCCGGCGCTGGCCAGCGTGTAGGTGCCGTCGGGTTCGCTGATGGTCGGGGTGCCGGAGGCGATGAGCCTGGCATAGCCGAGGCTGCCATTGTCGGCCACCGTGCCACTGTAATAGGCGTCTGCGTCGGCATAGACAAAGGTGAAGGCAAAGAGCTGGCCGCCTGCCACCGTCACATCGGTGCCGCCCTGGCCGTCCGGCGCCAGGGCGAACTGGCTCGCCCCGAGGGTGCCGGAGAGCGCCACGCTCGCCGTCGGGTTGCCGCCGCTGGTCAAGGTCAGCACGCCGCCCGCATAGGTAAAGCCGTCGGCCGTGGTGTTGGCGAGGTCGATCACATCGCCGCTGCGGAAGCCCCGGATCGTCGCGCCACAATCCTGCGGGTCGTCGAGGACGAGCGTGCCGGTCTTGTCGGCAAAGCGCACCGTCTGCTGCGGGTCGACACCGCCGGCAAGGGTGAGGGTGCCGCTCGTGCGCACCGCGATGACGCCGCTCATGCCCGAGTCCTCGCCGACCGGGCCGAGGGTGAGGCTGTGACCGCCGCCGACGATGATCCGGCCGTCGTTGGTGACGGCGGGCGGCACCGCCGGCGCACCGGCAAGGTGCCAGACCGCGCCGGGATCGACCGCAACCGCCGCGAAGTTGTGAAACTTTGTGCCGAGGCCGAGCAGTGCCCCGGCTCCGCTGCCGGCGGCCAGTTCGATCGCATTGTAGCCGGCGCCGCCGTTCACCCGGCCATGAAAGACGGCGTGAGGATCGGCGACCAGGAGATTGTTGCCGTCGCCAAACTGGATCGCGGTGCCGCTGCCGCTGCCGATCGTGCCGGCGTTGGTGAGCGTGTCGCCGGCCGTGTCGCCGGCGGCAAAGCCGATATTGGTCCCATAGATCGTCGCCTGGTTCACGGCGAGGACCGCGCTGCCGGCGCCGCCGCCGATCTCGACACCATAGCGGCCGGTCAAGAGCGCGCCCGAGGTGCCGCCCGCACCGTTCAGGACAGTGCCGCCATTGCCGAGATAGATGCCGGCGCCGGCGCTGCCCGCTACCGTCCCCTTGTTGGCGACCGTCCCGCCGGCCGCCAGATCGACGCCGTTTGCCCCGGTGATCGTGCCGCTGTTGTCAACGACACCGGGCGCGGCAAAGGCGACGCCGTTGCCGGGTCCGGCGATGCGGCCGTCTGTGGCGAGGGTCCAGGCAAATCCGGCGGCGGCGTAAACCGAAGCGTGCCCCGGCGTGTTGGTGACATAGGCGGTCGCAGTGATCGTCGGCGGGCTTTCGACCGCCGGAGTGTTGAGCACGATGCCATTCGGATAAAAGCCGCTGAAGATGTTGCCGGGCACGACCGCGGCCGTGCCGGCGGCGGTCGCCGTTGCCGTTCCCGGCGGGTCGTCGGCGAGGGTCACGGTGAGCGGCCGGTTGCCGACAGTGGTGTAAGGGTGGCTGCCCGCGACGGTCAAAACGCCGTTGCTGCCGGAGACCGTGCCGGCGCTCGTCGTCCCGTCGCCCCAGGCGATCGTGGCCGTGAAATCGGCCGCCGGTGCCGTCGTGTCGGTGTCGGCAAACGTTGCCACTGTCCCGCTGAAGGTCCGGCCGGCGATGACGGTGAGACCGGCGCCCGCGGACGACAGGCTGTCGTTCTCGCTCGCGATCACCGTCCCGGTGAGATCGAGAGGGGTATTGTCGGCGGTGCGCACGATCGTCACCGCCAGCGGATAGTTTCCTTCATCGGCAAAGATGTGTCCGCCCGAGACGGTGAACGCGCCGTTGCCGCCGGTGATCGTGCCGGCGCTCGTTGCCCCGTCGCCCCAGGCGATCGTGGCGGTGAACCCGCCGGCGGTATCGGCGGGATCGCCGTCGCTGAACCGGGCGACCGCGGTGTCGGCGGGCAGCGCCACCCGCTCCTGCGCCGCGCTCAGCACGAGCGCGCCCGCGAGCGCGCCCTTGTCGGTGACCAGCGTTCCGCCGTTGCCGTCAGCGGTGAGGGTGAAGGCGGTGCTCGTGTAGGGGGTCGCGACCCTCAGCGCGGCGACGGCGGTACTGTTCTCGGTCAGGGTCAGCACGCCGCCCGAATAGGTGTAGCCGTTGGCTGCCACCCCGGCGAGATCGAGCGTGTTGCCCGCCTGGAAATTCGCGACCGCGCCGGAAAAACCGCTCGGCGCGTCGAGCTTGGCCTCTTCGCCGGAAGCGCTGGTGAAGAGCACCGTCTGAGCGGGGGCGACAGTGCTGGTAAACTCGGCGGTGCCGGCGGCAGTGATATCGATGACGCCACTTCTGCCGCTGTCCTCGGAGACGGCGCCAAAGACCAGCCCGCCGGGGCCGAGGACGATCGTCCCGTCATTGATAAAGATCGCCGGCGCGGCGGGAGCGGCGGAAACCTGCCAGACCGCCGCGGGATCGACCGCAACCGTGGTGAAGCCGGTGAAACTGGTGCCGAGCCCCGATAAGGTGCCGGTATTGGTCCCGGCCGCCAGTTCGAGCGTGTCGCTGCCCGTGCCACCATCGACGACGCCGGAAAAGACTGCGCCGGGATCGACGACGAGCCGGTTGCCGGTGCCGCCAAAGGCGACCGCGGTGCCGCCCGCGCCGCTGATCGTGCCGGCGTTGGTAAGCGTCGCGTCACCGCCGCTGCCGGTAACGGCGTCCCCCGTGCTGCTGATCGTGCCGCTCGCCTGATTGGTCAGGGTGGCGCTGGCGGTCAATGTCACCGCGGCGGCGATGCTGCCGCTGTTGATGAGATTGCTGGTGAAGGTGAGCGGCCCCGTTTCGCTCAGGCTGGCGCCGGCGGCGATCGTGCCGTTTGCAAAGGTGAAAGGTCCGGGGACCGACCAGGAGGCGGAGGCGTCCACCTGAAGGGTGTCGAAACCGTAGAAGACGCTGTTGATCGCGCCGGGGACGGCCCCCGCTGCCAACTCCAAAGTGTTATTGGTGGCGCCGGTGCCGGTGACCGTAGAAGTGCCGTCGAGCACATTGCCGGGATCGAGGATCAGCCAGTTACCGCTGCCGTAGAAGGCGACCGCGGTGCCGCTGGCGGCGCCGCTGATCGTGCCGGCATTGATCAGCGTGCTGTTGCTGCTGGGATAGCCCAGGACAACCGCGGCGCTGTAGGCATAGGCGCCGGTGTCGGTGATCATGCCGAAATTGGCGAGCGTGCCATTGCCCCTGATCTCGACGGCGGTGGTCCGGGCCTCGATCAGGGCGCCCGAGCGATTGGTCAGGGTGCCGCCGGTCTGCAGGAGGATGCCGGCTGTGATATCGACGCCGCTGCTCTTGATCGTGCCGTAATTTGTCACCGTGCCGGGGGCGCCCGACAGGTCGAGCGCCGAGCCGTATGCGGTGATCAGGGCGCCGGTCGCGCCGGCGCCGCCGTTGACGAGGGTGCCGCCGTCTCCCAGCGAGACGCCGGTGCCGGAGGTCGCCGAGATCGTCGCCAAATTGGTGATCATGGCCGATCCCAGGCCGGCCTCGATCCCGAGCGAGCCGGAGATCATTCCGGTATTGGTAACGCTGCCACCGTTCTGCAGGTAGACGCCGGGATTGCCGTTGATCACCCCGGAATTGACGACCGTGCCGGGAGCGCTATCGATCTCGACACCTCTGGAAAAGGAGGCGATCGAGCCGGCGTTCGTCACGTAGCCGCCGCTTTCGAACTGGACGCCGTCTCCGGTCATGCCGGAGACGATCGTGCCGAGATTGGCCAGCGTCCAAGCGGTGCCGGCATAACCATAGACGGCATCGCCACCGTGCGCTGCCGTCGTGTTGGTGGCGTAGCCTGTGGCCGCGATCGTCGCCGGGATCTGGGACGTCGGGCTGCTGAGAACGATGCCGTTGAGATAGGTGCCGCTGTAGATCGTTCCGGCCATGACACGCCCCAAAGACGGCTTGCTGCGGATGAGACCGCAGGGGGCTCATCGAGCAGACGCAAAAGAATCCCAGGCCCGCACAAGATCGAGCGGCCGTCAACGCTCATGGTGGAGAAAACCGCCGCGGAAAACGAGTGTCTTTTTACCGTGGATTAACTTTCAGGTTCTCAGGCCGAGAGGGCTGCCGCGACCGCGGCGACCGCCGCCGCCCAGCGGCCCGGCGCCGGCTGGCGATAAAGGCGCGCGCTCGGATACCACGGACTGTCCGTGCGCTGGAGGAGCCAGCGCCAGTCGGGCGCAAAGGGCAGCAGAACACACACCTCCCTGCCCATCGCTCCGGCAAGATGGGCGACCGAGGTATCGACGGTGACAATGAGATCGAGGCCGTCGAGAATCGCCATCGTGTCGGCGTAGTCGGCGATCTCCGGCCCGAGATTGACGAGCGGTGCGCGGCCCCAGTAATGGCCGATCTGCGCCTGACCCGCGCCCTTTTGCAGCGCAATCAGCGCGGTCCGCGGCAATTCGGCGAGCGGCCGCAAGGCGGCGAGCGCCGCGGAGCGGTTGCGGTCGTTGGTGTGGCTCGGCCGGCCGGCCCAGACGAGGCCGATGCGGCGGTAGCCGCGCGGCGCCAGAGCGGCGAGCCGCGCCGCCCACAGCGTCTGCTTCCGGGGGTCGGCGCGGAGATAAGGGATGTCCGCCGGGATCGTGTCGAGCCTTGTGCCGGCAAGGCGCGGCAGCCCGGACAGCGGGCAGAACGCGGCGAAATCGGGCCGCTTGTCCCAGTGGTCAAACATCAGGCGGACACCGGGCTGCTGCGCGACCACGGCGCGGATCTCGGCGCTGCACGCGACCGCGATGTCCGCAGCGCGCCCGGCCACCCAGGCGATGTAGCGCGAGAACTGGATCACGTCACCATAGCCTTGATCGGCGACCAACAGCAAGGTTCCGGCGAGCGGTCCGCCGTCCCATTGCGGTCGGTCGGTTGGCGGCATCAGGCGCGGCGCGCTGGCCAGCTTGAAGCGCCATTCGTACTGTTCCCAGCCGGGCGCGAAGTCGCCGCGCAGAAGCAGCGCCTCGGCCATGCCAAAATGGGCGCCGGCAAAATCGGGGTCGAGCGCCACGGCCCGTTCGGCGCAGGCGATCGCCGCATCGAGTTCGAGGCGGTAATAATGGGCGACGCCGAGATTGTTGCAGGCGTGCGGGTCGTGGGGAGCGAGCGCAACCGCCCGCCGGCCGGCGGCCACGGCCTCGTCGAGGCGTCCCAGGACGCGGTAGACCTCGCAGAGGTTGCGGTGATAGAGCGCGATCGCGCCGTTGCCGGCGAGCGAGCGCTCCATCAGGGCGACCGCCGCCTCGGCACGGCCCGCCTTGAAGGCGACGACCCCCAGGAGGTGCAGGGCACCCGCATGGTCGGGTGCCAGGGCGAGGATTTCGCCAAGCGCGCTCTCCGCAGCCTCAAGCCGTCCGGCTTCTTCGTGCTCGTTGGCGCGGGCGAGGAGTTGGGTGATCCGTTCCGCCGGTGCGAGCGGCGCGGCTGCGCCCGGAAGAAGCGCGGGTGTCGGGGTGGGTTCGTCCAAGGTTGCTGCCGCGGGATAGGATCGGGCGCTCTCGCTTCCGGTATACCGGCCTTTGCGTCCGACCGGAATGCCGGTCTCCGCAGCCATCTCCGGCAGCGATGGCGGCGATCGCATCATTCTGTTTCCCTTCGCGCCGCCGCACCCCAATTTCTGAAGGGGGATGGTGCGGAGGGTGCGATGGGGCAGGCGCGCGGAGGGGCGTGTCGCGCGGGGCAGGCGCGGTTGACAGCTTCCGGCACGCGGTCTAAGTCACAGGCGCACCGCACATCGGTTGAGATGCGGTTGCGCCTGCGGGCGAACCTGGTTCGCCGGGGGAGGGTGCGCCGGGACCGGCGCGCCGACCGCCGGACCGTGGGCTGTCGCAACCCCTTGCCAAAACCGCTCCCGATGAGAACCGCCGATCGGCCGCTGTCGCCGCACCTTCAGATCTACCGCTGGCAATTGACCTCCGTCCTGTCGATCCTACACCGGGCAGCCGGCGTGGCGCTCGGCGCCGGCACGATCCTGCTGGTCTGGTGGCTGGTCGCCGGCGCACTCGGCGCCGGCCCCTATCGTGGCGTCGCCGATTTTCTCGGTTCCTGGATCGGGCTCATCCTGCTGTGCGGGTGGACCCTCGCGCTGACCTATCATCTGTGCAACGGCATCCGTCATCTGGTCTGGGATACCGGCCACGCCTTTGATCTCAGATCGGCCTATATCGGCGGCTGGGCTGTCGTCGCCGGGACGGTGGTGCTGACCGTCGTCGCCTGGGTGATCGGAACTTCCCTCTGGAGCCTGTGAGGTGTCGGTCTCGCGCATGCGCTCGCCGTTGGGCCGCGCCACCGGCCTCGGCTCGGCCCAGGAAGGGGTCGGGCATTGGTGGCTTCAGCGGCTCACCGCGGTCGCGCTGGTGCCGCTCGCGGTGTGGTTTGTCGTCGCGGTGATCGCGCATCTGGGCGTCGATCTCGCCGGCTTCCGCGCCTGGGTCGGCGCGCCGGGGACAGCCATTGCCTTTATCCTGCTCCTGATCGCCGTCTTCTATCACCTCTCGCTCGGCCTCCAGGTGGTGATCGAGGACTACGTCCATGCCGAGCTTTCCCGGCTTGGTCTGATCGTGGCCCTGCGCCTCATCTGTTTCGGCCTCGCCGTCGCCGGCATCTTCGCCGTCTTACGCATGGCGTTTGGTGCGGCCGGCGGCGCCTGATCCGGTTTGCGAGCCTCAGCCATGCCAGCGGCCTATTCCATCACCGACCATCATCATGATGTCGTCGTCGTCGGCGCCGGCGGCGCCGGTCTGCGCGCCACCCTGGGCACGACCATGGCGGGTCTCACGACCGCCTGCATCAGCAAGGTCTACCCGACCCGCAGTCATACCGTGGCGGCGCAGGGCGGGGTCGCCGCCGCGCTCGGCAACCTCGGCAAGGACGACTGGCGCTGGCACATGTACGACACGGTCAAGGGGTCGGACTGGCTTGGCGATCAGGACGCGATCGAGTTCATGTGCCGCAACGCCATCCCCGCGATCATCGAGCTCGAGCATTTTGGCGTGCCGTTTTCGCGCACCGAGGAGGGGCGCATCTATCAGCGGCCGTTTGGCGGCCATTTGACCGAATACGGCGAGGGCACGATGGCGCGCCGCGCCTGCGCCGCCGCCGACCGCACCGGGCACGCCATCCTTCACACTCTCTATCAGCAGTGCCTCAAGCACAACGCCGAGTTCTTTGTCGAGTATTTCGCCCTCGATCTGATCCTCGACGAGGAGGGCGTCTGCCGCGGTGTCATGGCGTGGAACCTCGAAGACGGCACTCTGCACCGCTTTCACGCTCACCTCGTGATCCTCGCCACCGGCGGCTATGGGCGCGCCTATTTCTCGTGCACCTCGGCCCACACCTGCACCGGCGACGGCAACGCGATGGTGCTGCGCGCCGGTCTGCCGTTGCAGGACATGGAGTTCATCCAGTTTCATCCGACCGGGATCTACGGCGCCGGCTGTCTGATTACCGAGGGGGCGCGGGGCGAGGGCGGCTATCTCACCAACAGCGAGGGCGAGCGCTTTATGGAGCGCTATGCCCCGCACGCCAAGGATCTGGCTTCGCGCGATGTGGTCAGCCGGGCGATGACGATCGAGATCCGCGAGGGCCGCGGCTGCGGTCCCGCAAAGGATCACCTCCTGCTGCATCTCGAACATCTCGAACCGGCGCTTCTGCGCCTGCGCCTGCCCGGCATCTCGGAGACCGCCCGGATCTTCTCCGGCGTCGATGTGACGCGCGCGCCGATCCCGGTCCTGCCGACCGTGCATTACGACATGGGCGGCATCCCGACCAATCTGCACGGCGAGGTGCTGCGCCCGACCGCCGCCGATCCGGATGCGGTCGCCCCCGGGCTGATGGCGATCGGGGAAGCGGCCTCCGTCTCAGTGCACGGGGCGAACCGCCTGGGGTGCAACTCGCTCCTCGATATCATCGTGTTTGGCCGCGCCGCCGCTCATCGCGCCGCCGAACTGGTCCGCCCGGGGACGGCGATGAGGCCGCTCGCCGGAGACGCCGGCGAGCGGGCGATCGCGCGTCTCGATGCGCTGCGGCACGCCAACGGGCCGCGCAAGACGGCCGAGATCCGCCTCGATATGCAGCGCGTCATGCAGAACAATTGCGCCGTATTCCGCACCGCCGAGGTCTTGCAGGAAGGGGTCGAGCGGATCGACGCGGTGGCAACGAGCTTTGCCGAGATTGGCCTCGGCGACCGCTCGCTGATCTGGAACAGCGATCTGGTCGAGGCGCTCGAACTGGAAAACCTGCTGGCCCAGGCGGTCGTCGCCCTCCATGCCGCCGAAAACCGCACGGAAAGCCGGGGCGCGCACGCGCGCGAGGATTATCCCGAGCGCGACGACGAGAACTGGATGAAGCACACGCTCGCCTGGCGCGACGGCGGCGGCAAGGTGGTTCTCGGCTACCGCCCGGTCCACTACTATACGCTGTCCAACGAGGTGCAGGTGTTCCCGCCCAAGGCGCGGGTCTACTGAAATGGGCGAATTCACTCTTCCCGCAAACTCCAAGATCGGCGCCGGCAAGACCGTCCCGGCCCGGACGGGTGCGCGGCATGTGCGCGAATTCCGCATCTATCGCTGGAACCCGGACGACGGCGGAAACCCGGTTCTCGACAGCTTTTCGCTCGATCTCGACGAGTGCGGGCCGATGGTTCTCGACGCCCTCATCAAGATCAAGAACGAGATCGACACGACTCTCACCTTTCGCCGCTCGTGCCGCGAGGGGATCTGCGGCTCCTGCGCGATGAACATTGACGGCGTCAACACGCTTGCCTGCATCAAGGCGATCGCCGACATCAAGGGGCCGGTGCGGATCTATCCGCTGCCGCACATGCCGGTGATCAAGGATCTTGTTCCCGATCTGACTCATATTCTTGCGCAGTACCGCTCGATCCGGCCCTGGCTTGACAGTGAGAGTCCGCCGCCGCCCGACCGCGAGCGGCCGCAATCGATCGAAGAGCGCGCCAGGCTCGACGGTCTGTGGGAGTGCATCCTGTGCTTCTGCTGCACGACCGCGTGTCCCTCATACTGGTGGAATGGCGAGCGCTATCTCGGGCCGGCGGTGCTGCTGCAAGCCTATCGCTGGATCGCCGACAGCCGCGACGAGCGGACCGGCGAGCGGCTTGACGCGCTCGAAGACCCGTTCCGCCTCTACCGCTGCCACACGATCATGAACTGCACCCGCACCTGCCCAAAGAACCTGAACCCGGCCAAGGCCATCGCCGAGATCAAGAAACTCCTCGTCCTGCGCCGCTGAGCGGCGGCTGATGCCGCGCCGGATCATCATCGACACCGATCCCGGCATCGATGATGCCGTCGCGATCCTTTTGGCGCTCGCCGCGCCCGAGGAGGTGGAGGTGCTCGGGATCGTCGCGGTCGCCGGCAATCTGCCGCTGGCGCTGACCGAGCGCAACGCCCGCCATATCTGCGCACTGGCCGGTCGCCCCGAGGTTCCGGTCTTTGCCGGCTGTGCCGGGCCGCTCCTTGGCCGCCCGGTCACGGCGGCGCACGTGCATGGCGAGACCGGACTCAGCGCCCTCGTCGTTCCGGGCGCGCCGGTGGTGCCGTTGCAGCCGCGCCATGGGGTCGATTTTCTGATCGAGGCGATCCTCGAGGCCGAGGCCGGCAGTGTCACGCTGTGCGCGCTCGGACCCTTGACCGACATCGCGGTGGCGCTCGCCAAGGCGCCGGAGATCGCGCCGCGGGTGCGCGAACTCGTGATCATGGGCGGGGCGCGCGCCGAACTCGGTAACATCGCCCCGGCCGCCGAGTTCAACATCCATGCCGACGCCCACGCCGCGGCGGCAGTATTTGCGAGCGGCATCCCGCTCGTCCTGGTGCCGCTCGATCTGACCCACAAGGTGCTGAGCACGCCGGCGCGCATCGCCAGCCTGCAGGCGCTCGGCAACCGCTGCGGTGTGGCGGCCGCCACCTTGCTCACTCCGCCCGCCGCGCTCTCTGCCCGCTACCCTCTTGGCCTGCCGTTGCACGACCCGTGTGTCATCGCCTATCTGCTGCGGCCCGAGTTGTTCACCGGACGCCTTGTCAATGTCATGGTCGAGACCGCGAGTGCGCTGACCCTCGGGATGACGGTGGTTGACTGGTGGGGTGTCACCGCGCGGCCGCCCAACACCCGTTTTCTCGACGATGCCAATGCCGAGGGGGTGTACGCGCTGCTGGCCGCGCGCCTCGCGCGCCTGCCGTAGCGCAGCAGTACCGATCGGGTCCATTTCGCTTGCCGATATAAAGATATCTCTATATCTTGCTATTCTAAACATCAAGCCGGAGACTCCCCATGCCCGCCTTCACCGACTGCAAGGTCGCCGATCCCGCGCTCGCCGATTGGGGGCGCCGCGAGATCGCGATCGCCGAGACCGAGATGCCCGGGCTGATGGCGGTGCGCGAGGAATTTGGCGCAGCCCGTCCGCTCGCCGGGGCGCATATCACCGGTTGTCTGCACATGACGATCCAGACCGCGGTTCTGATCGAGACGCTTCTGCATCTGGGCGCGTCGGTACGGTGGAGTTCGTGCAACATCTTCTCGACCCAGGACCACGCCGCCGCCGCGATCGCCGCGCGCGGCATCCCGGTCTTTGCCTGGAAGGGCGAGAGCGTCGAGGAATACGAATGGTGCATCGAGCAGACCCTGCGCGGTGCCGATGGCTGGGCGCCAAACATGATCCTCGACGACGGGGGCGACGCCACCCGCCTCTTGCATGACAAATATCCCAAGATGATGAGCGCGATCCGCGGCATCTCCGAAGAGACGACGACCGGCGTCAACCGGCTCTACGAGATGATGCGCAAGGGCACGCTGAAAGCGCCGGCGATCAACGTCAACGACAGCGTCACCAAGTCCAAGTTCGACAATCTCTACGGTTGCCGCGAAAGTCTGGTCGATGGCATCAAGCGGGCGACCGATGTGATGCTCGCCGGCAAGGTCGCCGTCGTCAACGGCTTTGGCAATGTCGGCAAGGGGTCGGCCGCGAGCCTCAGGAGCCATGGTGCGCGGGTGCTGGTCGCCGAGGTCGATCCGATCTGCGCCTTGCAGGCGGCGATGGAGGGCTATCAGGTGGCGACGATGGACGAGGCGGCGCCCTATGGCGATATCTTTGTCACCGCGACCGGCAACATCGACGTCATCACCCTCGACCATATGCGGCGCATGAAGGACCGCGCGATCGTCTGTAACATCGGCCATTTTGACAGCGAGATCCAGATCGACGCCCTGCGCAACTATCCCTGGGAGGAGGTCAAGCCGCAGGTTGACGAGGTCGTCTTTCCCGACGGCAAGCGCCTCATCGTTCTTGCCAAAGGACGCCTGGTCAATCTCGGCTGTGCGACCGGGCATCCCAGTTTTGTGATGAGTGCATCGTTCACAAACCAAGTCCTGGCCCAGATCGAGCTATGGACAAAGCCTGGTAAATACGAAAACAAGGTCTATATTCTGCCAAAGCATCTCGACGAAAAGGTAGCAGCATTGCACCTTGATAAGCTCGGTGCCAAACTGACCAAACTCAGCCCCGGACAGGCGGACTATATCGGGGTGCCGGAGAGCGGCCCATTCAAGCCGGAGCACTATCGCTACTGAGCGATAGCGAGAATGCCGGAGAAAAAACGGTGAGGATCATCTTTTTCTTTTGATGAAAATCCGCCATCTTTGCGGGAGCAGCGGGTATCGCCCTTTCCGGTTCGATGCCTGCGGTCGAGCGAGGGTGGCGGATCGTGATCGACCCCGCAACCGGATCGGGTGTCAGTGCCGCAGTCGTTCTCGGCATGCTGTGGCCGTTCGGCCGGGGGCGCGTGCGCCAGGCCCAAGCGGCGCAGGCAAAGGCGGAACAACAGCGGGACGCGCTGGCGCAGATCCTCGCCACGGTGGCGCCCGCCGCATTCCGCTGGCCGCGCAACGAGGCTTTGGCCGAGGCGCCGGGCTATCGCGCCTTTCTCGACACGCTGGAGCCTGCCGACGCGGTGCGGATCGAGGGTGAGCGGCAGCGCCTGCACCGCGAGGGCATCCCGTTTTCGACCCCGGTCGTGCTCAAGGGCGGAGGGTCGCGGGCGGTGGAGGGCCGCCGGGCGGAGAATGGCGACAGCGTGCTGTGGCTGCATGACGGCGCCGCGGCGCGCCTTGCCGAGGCGCAGCGGGCCGCTGCGGAAAACGCGGCGGTGCGGCTGCGCGAGATGCTTGATGCGATCCCGCTGCCGCTGTGGCGGCGCGGCCCGGATCGGGCGCTCATCGACTGCAACGCGGCCTATGCCGAGGCTCTCGATGCGAGCCGCGAGAGCGTGCTGGCCGAGGGCCGCGAACTGATCGCCGGCGCTGCGCGCGCGGCCGTCGGACCGCGGCGCGAGCGCCGGCACATTGTCATCGCGGGATCGCGCCGGCTCTTTGAAATCGCCGAAGTACCGGCGCTCTCGGGCGGTCTGATCGGTTTTGCCCTCGATCGCACCGAGGTTGAGACCGCCGAGAGCGAGCTCGCGCGCCACATCGGCGCGCACGCCCAGGTGCTCGAAAGCATTCATGCCGCGGTCGCCATCCTGGGCGCCGACAAGCGGCTCAAATTCTTCAACGCCGGATATGCCGATTTGTGGGGGCTGGACGAGGAGTGGCTGGCCCGCGAACCCTCTTTCGAGGAGATCCTGGAGCACCTGCGCGAGCGCCGGCGCCTGCCCGAGGTCGCCGATTTCCGCGCCTACAAGCGCGAGCGGTTGGCGCTGTTGACCTCGCTGATCGAGCCGCAGCAGGAGATGCTGCACCTGCCGGATGACCGCACGATCCGCCTGTCGCTGTCGCCGCACCCCTTTGGTGGTCTTCTCCTTGTTTATGAAGACGTGACCGACCGGCTGGCGGTTGAGCGTCTTTACAACACGCTCTCCGCGGTGCAGCGCGCCACCCTCGACCATCTGTTTGAGGGGATCGCGGTGTTTGGCAGCGATGGCCGGCTGAAGCTGCACAATCCCGCCTATCGCGCGATCTGGGGGTTGTCCGAAGCGGATGTGGCGGGCGAGCCGCACATCGGCGAGATCACTGACAAGACGCGCCCCTATTTTGCCGAGGATGGCGATTGGCCGGCGCTGCGCGAGGGAATTGTCGCCCGGGTCATGACGCACATCCTGGCGAGCGGCCCGCTCTACCGGCGCGACGGCTCGGTCCTGCAGGTCGCCACGGTGCCGCTGCCCGACGGCAACGTGCTCTTGACCTATCTCGATGTCAGCGATACCACGCGCGTCGAGCGCGCGCTGCGCGAGCGCAACGAGGCGCTCGAAACCGCGGCCCGGCTGAAAAGCGAGTTCATCGCCAATGTCTCCTATGAGCTGCGCACGCCGCTCAATGCGGTGATCGGCTTTGCCGAGATCCTGGCCCACCAGTTTTTTGGAACGCTCAATCCGCGCCAGCTCGACTATGCCCACAGCATCCGCGAGAGCGCGCATCAGTTGATGGCCCTGATCAACGACATCCTCGATCTGGCGACGATCGAGGCCGGCTACATGGTGCTGGAGACGGAAGAGGCCGAGGTGGCGGGGATGCTGCAAGCGGTGCTGACTTTGACCCACGAGCGCGCGCGCAACCGCGAGATCGCGCTCTCCCTCAAATGTCCGCCCGACATCGGCAGCATCGAGGCCGACGAGCGGCGCCTGAAGCAGGCCCTCTTCAACCTGGTGACAAACGCGATCCGGTTCACCCCGCCGGAGGGATCGGTCATCCTCGAAGCAGCGCGCGAGGGGGACGATCTGCTGCTCTCTGTCGCCGATACCGGAATCGGCGTCCTCCCCGCCGATCAGACCCGGATCTTTGAGACATTCGAGCGCGCCTCGCGGCAGTCCGGGGCCGGTCTCGGTCTGTCCCTGGTCAAGCGCCTCATCGAATTGCACGGCGGCGCCGTTTCGATGGAATCCGAACCAGGCCGCGGTACCCGCGTCACCTGCCGGGTCCCGTCCCGGCGCCGCTCCCTGCCGCCGCGCAGCGCCGTCGAACCCGCGGCCGGTCCGGCCGGCTGAGAGGTCAGCGCACCCGCGCCGCCGGCCGGCGCGGCCGTGACCGCATAGCCGCGGAGAGCGGGCGCAATTGGCCTTTGGCCTCGATCTCGGCGAGGACGCGGGTGACACTCTCCGCCACCGCCTCGCGCGCCGCGGAGGCGGTGCGATTGCCCGCGGTGCCGAGAGCCAGGGTGCGGAACACGCCGGCCGCGCCGATCCGGTGCGCTTCCAGAAGCCCGCGCAGGCATTCGCGATAGACCGAAGAGTGCGGCAGGATCGAGGCGCCAACCCCCTGCTGCACCATCAGCCGGATTGTCTCGTGATCGTTGAGTTCGGTATCGACCGCGAGCGCGACGCCGAGCTCGGCCAAGAGTCCTTCCAGGGCTGCGCGCAGACCGTCGCCGAGGATGAGCGGCGTTGTCGCCAATTCCTCGGGCGGGACGACCCCGGAGGGCCGCGCCCCCGGTCGCGTCACCAGCACCATCTCCTCCTGCGCCAACGGCGCCGACCGGATGAGGCGGCTCTTTGAGATTTCGGACAGAAGGGCGAGATCGACGCGGCCGTCGAGGAGAAATTCCTCCAGCCGCACCATGCCGCCATGCACGACCTTCAACTCGACGAGCGGGGTATGGCGGCGCACCCGCGCAAACAGTTCGGGCACGACCACCGGGCACAGTGTCGGCGTCACGCCGAGGATGATCTTGCCGCTCGGATGGGCGCGATGGGCGCGGATCTCGTCGCCGGTGCGCTCGACCTCGCGCAGGATGCGCAGAGCGTTTTCCAGGAGCTTGCCGCCCGCCTCGGTCAGCCGCACGCCGCGATGGGCGCGGGTGAACAGGCTTGTCCCCAGCTCCGCTTCGAGCCGCTGCACGTGCCGGCTCAGCGCCGGCTGCGCCAGGCGCAGATGGGCCGCGGCGCGGGTGATGCTGCCGAGTTCGGCGATGCGGACAAAATAGCCGAGGCTTCTCAGTTCCATGCCGGCGCGATAGCGGCGGCGGGGCGGCGCGTCAACCGCTTTCATGCTGCCCTGGCATGAGAACGATCGGAAATCGGCATTTGCCCTATGGATCGACCGACCCTAGCCTCGACCCGGTGGCCGCCGGAGGCGGCATGGCGGAGGGACCGCGCTTGGAATTTGGCGTCTACCATGAGTTCCACCACCGGCCGGACGAGACCCCGGCGCAGGCTTTTCAGACCGCACTCGCCCAGATCGAAACGGCCGACCGCTGGGGCCTCGACGCCATCTGGCTCGCCGAGATCCATCAGCAGGCGCGCCGCTCGCCCTTGAGCGTGCCGATGATCGTGGCCAGCGCGATCGCCGCCCGCACCCATCGCATCCGGATCGGCACCGGGGTTCAGGTTCTGCCGCTGTGTCATCCACTGCGCCTCGCCGAGGAAGGGGCGACGGTCGATCAGATCTCCGGCGGACGGCTCATCTTTGGGGTCGGGCGCAGCGGCAATCCGAGGAGCTATGCCGCCTATGGCATCCCCTATGCGGAGAGCCGCGAGCGCTTTGCCGAGACCCTGGAAATCGTCAGGCTGGCGTGGACCCGGCCCCGTTTCTCCTACGAAGGCAAATACTGGCGCTTTGACAATGCGAGCGCAGTGCCGGAACCGTGGCAGAAGCCGCATCCGCCGATCCGCGTCGCCGGGGCGAGCGAGGACACCTTTCCGGCGCTCGGCGCGGCCGGTCATCCGATCTTTGTCGCGGTGCGCAGCGGCTCCTATTCGGCTCTGGCGCCCGATCTCGCCGCCTATCGCGCGGCCTGGGAACAAGCCGGTCATCCCGGACGGGGCGAAGTTTATCTGCGTCTGACGATGCACGTCGGCGAGAGCGACCGGGAGGCGACCGCGGACGCCGAGGAAAGCATCATGTCGGGCATCCGCAGTCTGTCGTCGCGACTGGAAAGTTCGCCCAACCGCCGGCGCGTCGCCGAGGCGGAGATCGTGCGCACGATCTCCTACGAGGAAGTGCTGCGCGACCGGGTCGTGGTCGGGGGACCGCAACACGTGGCCGATCGGCTCGCCGAGTTGCGCGACCAGCTCGGCCTCTCCGGCATTCTGGCCGAACTCAATTTCGGCATGCTGATCCCGCCGGAGCGGATGACCCATTCGCTGCAACTCTTGTGCCAGGACGTGATGCCGCAGTTCCGCTGAGCAAGGGCGAACCTGCACCTCTTGGAGAAAGCAAAGATGCGATTTGGACTGTTCGGCAGTGCGCAGGCGCGCCGCGCCGGTCCCGAGACCGACAGCAGCCAGGGCTTTCGCGAATTCATTGACAACAATGTCGAGGCCGAGGCGCTCGGCTATTACAGCACCTTTCTGGTCGAGCACCACTTCACCGGCTTTGGCCAGGTCTCGGCAAGCCTCAACCTGCTGACGTGGCTCGGCGCCCGGACCCGTCACCTGCGCCTCGGCACCGCCGTTCTGGTGCTGCCCTGGCACAACCCGGTGCTGTTGGCCGAGCAGGCCGCGACCCTCGATCTGCTGTCCGGCGGGCGGCTCGATTTTGGCATCGGCAAGGGCTACCGCCACAACGAGTTCGCCGGCTTCTGCCTGCCGATGGAGGAGGCCGATGCGCGTTTTGAGGAGGCGGTCGCGGTGATCACCCGGGCGTTCACCGCCGATGCGCCGTTCTCGCACCGCGGCCGATTCTGGCAGTTTGACAACATCATCGTCGAGCCGCCCACGGCCCAGACGCCGCACCCGCCGTTCTGGATGGGTGCCGGCAGCGCCAACTCGGTGCGCGAGGTCGCCCGGCGCGGCTACAACATGCTCCTTGGGCAGCATTCGCTTGCCGAGGAGATCCTGGAACAGGTCGCCCAGTTCAAGCGGGAGGTCGAAGCGCGTGGGCGCGTTTTCAATCCGATGCAGGTCGCCGTCGCCCGCGCCATCCACATCGCCCGGAGCCAGGCTGACAAGGAGGCGGCGATCGAGCGCCGCTACCAGGGGCACATGCGGATCAATGCGCTCGCCCGCCGCGCCGATGGCGAGACGCGCAGCCGCTATATCCTGGACGACGAAAAAGAGGCCCGCCATGTGAGCGCCGAAAGCGCCCTCTATGGCACTCCCGACGAGATCATCGAAAAGCTCGACGCGCTGCGCCGCGGCGGGGTCGAGTACGTCATCATCAACTTTGGCGGCTCGCGCGAGAACATCCGCCGTTTTGCGCGCGAGATCATGCCGGTCTTTGCTGGCGAGAGCGCGTTCGCCCTGGCCCGCAGGTGAGCGCGCGGGCGCAGCCGTCTTGCGCTGAACCGTCCGCTTGATCGGGTCTCGCTGCCTCGGCGAGAGATCCGGGTTGCGGCAATTCGCGCCGCTTTTTTCCGCCGCGAGAGCGACAAGCTAGCCTCCCCCCTCTACGCTGACGCCAGGGCAGCGCATCCCTTCTCGCGCGATCCGCGATTGCGCGGGGGCGACGGTTCACCCGATGCACGCCGCGATCGTTCTCGCCGTTCTGATCCTGACCTATGCCGGCATGGCGGCCGGGCGGATCGCCTGGTTGCAGGTCGATCGCACCGGGATCGCGCTTCTCGCCGTCATCGTGCTGCTGGCGAGCGGCCAGATGACGCTCGATGATTTTGGCAGCGACGTCGATATGCCGACGATCGCCTTCATGTTCGCGATGATGATCATCTCGGCGCAGTTTGCCGAATCGGGCTTTATCGATCTGTGCGCCCGCACGATCACCGGCCGCCCGCGCGGCGTCGCCGCGCTCCTGGCCCTGACCGTCGCCGTCGGCGGGGTGCTGTCCGCGGTGCTGGCCAACGACATCCTGATCATCGCGATTGCCCCGCTGTTGATCGCCGGGGCCCAGGACCGCGGCCTGGACCCGCGCCCGCTGTTGATCGCGCTCGCGGCGGCGACCAATGCGGGATCGGCGGCGACCCTGATCGGAAACCCGCTCAATATCCTGATCGGCTCGGTCGGCCGGCTCGACTTCTGGCGGTTTCTCGTGATCTGCGCGGTGCCGGCCATTTTCAGCCTTGTCGTCGTGTTTGCGGTGGTGTGGCTGCAATGGCGCACGCGCATCACCCAGACCGTGCTGGCGGCGGCGCTCGATCCGCCGGCGCCCGTCCACCACCCGCTCGACCGCAACCAGACCCTCAAAGGGGCCGGCGCGCTCCTCGCCCTCTTTGTCCTGTTTGCGACCCCGCTGCCGCGCGAGATCGGGGCGCTGATCATCGCGGCCCTGCTGCTGGCCAATCGCAAGATCACCAGCCGCACGATGATCGCCGCCGTGGACTGGCCGCTCCTGCTGCTGGTCTCCTGCCTGTTTGCGCTCACTGGGGCGCTCAACCAATCCGGGGTTGCCGGCCCGATCCTCGGCTTTCTGACCAATCACCGGCTGCTGCCGGGCAGCCTCTTGCTGCTGACCCCGTTCAGCGTGCTGGCGAGCAATGCCATCGGCGGCGTGCCGGCCGCGATGCTGCTGTTGCAGTTGTGGCCAGGCGCGCCGCCCGGGGCGCTCTATGCGCTGGCGCTGTTGTCGAGCCTGGCCGGCAACCTGCTGCTGACCGGAAGTTTTACCAATGTGCTGATCGCCGAGCGTGCGGAGCGCATGAGAGTGCGCTTTGGCTTTGCCGACCATGCCCGCGCCGGGGTGCCGATTGCGCTGATTTCGATCGGCTTTGCGGTCTTGTGGCTGGCGTTTCTCGGGGTCCTGCCGGCGCTGCCGGGTTGAGCGGTCCACAGCGCGGCCGGGCCGCGCAAAGCGCGCCGGGATCGGTTATGCTGGCGGCGCTGAACTGCCGCGATCACGCCGGCGGCCCTTCGACAAGCTCAGGAGACGGCCGCATGCTGCGGGGCACTGGAACGGGATGGCGTCGGTGCGGGCTGCGCCTCGGCCTCGGCGCGGCCATTGTGCTGATCGGCCTGGCGGGCGTGCCGGGAAAGGCCGGCGCGTCCGGCGCACAGGCCGTTGCCGGGGCGCGGGATGGCGCTTGGATCGAGGCGCTGGGCGAGCGGATCGAGAGCGAGGCGGTGCTCGCCACACAGACAGTGCCGGCGGTGCCGGCGGCGCTGGCGCGGGAGTGGCGCTCGTTTGATCGCGGCCGGTCGGCCGCCGGGGCCTTGGCCGATTTCGGCTGGATTGTCCTGGTCGCGCTCATCGCATTCCTCGGCGAGACGCTTGCTGCGCGGGCGCTGCGGCGATGGCCGCGGCGCCACTTGCGGGCCGGCGGCGGCGCGCCGAGCCTGTCGGCCCTGTTGGGGCTGCTCGCCTGCGATCTCGTCGGGGTGGCGGTTTTTGTCGGCCTCTTCGCATTCTGTCATCGCCATTTCCTGGCGGCGAGCGGGATGTCGCGCGGCCTGCCGATCCTGGCGGCGAATGTGCTGATCCGCTGGCGGATCGCGGCGCTGGTGGTCGGCGTGGTGATGCGCCCGAACGAGCCGCTCGCCCGTCTCGTCGAGCTCGAGGACGGCGCGGCGCGGCGCCTGGCGCGGTTTCTCTCGGCGGTTATCCTGGCGATCATCGCCATCGTCGGGATCGCCCGCTATGGCAGGATCACCGGGCTGGCCGGCGCGGCCGGCGATGTCATCGAGCTCATCACCGCGCTCGTCAACGGCGCGTTGATGATCTGGGCGGTGATCCGCGCCCGCACCGCGGTCGAGGGGCTGATCCGCGGCCAGCCGGGCGACGGGGTTGTCGCGGCCATGCGCGCCGCGCTGGCGCGCGCCTTTGTTCCCGGCGCGCTGGCGGTCGTCGTCGCGCTGGAGATCCTGTTTGTCTTTGGTCTGTCATTGGGCCTCTTGGATTATTTTTATGCGGTGACCTCCTCGCTTGGCGTCTGGCTCGTCCTGGTTATCCTCGAACGGTTGCTGGAGCGGGCGTGGAGCGGGGGCGCGGCGGCTGCCACCGGCAAGCCCGGTGCCGCGGCGCGCGCGGTGGCCCAGACCTTTCATCGCGTCATCTACGCGGTTCTGCTGCTGGTCGCGGTCATCGCCCTGGCCCGGATCTGGATCGGCGTTCTCGGCCTCGGCGCTGTCGCTGCCGGCCATGCGCGGCGCGCAGTCGATCAGGCCGCGGCGATGGTGTTCATCGCCTATGCCGTGTGGGAAGCCGGAAGGCTGGCGATCGAGCGCCATCTGCAACAGGCGCCGGGGGTCGCGCTGCCGGGCGCCGACGGGGAAGAGGAGCGGGGTTCGGCGGCGACGCGGCTGCAAACCATCATGCCGTTTCTGCGCGCCGCCTTTGGCATCGCGCTCGCTGTCATCGCCCTCCTGGTCGTGCTGTCGCGCCTTGGCGTCAACACCGCGCCGCTGATCGCCGGCGCCGGCGTGTTTGGGCTGGCGATCTCGTTCGGCTCGCAGTCGCTGGTGCGCGATGTGGTTTCCGGCCTCTTCTACATGTGGGACGATGCGTTCCGGGTCGGTGAATACATCGAGACCGGCCCGGGCGGACGGCTCAAGGGAACGGTCGAGACGATCGGCCTGCGCTCGGTCAAGGTGCGCCATCAAAACGGCCCTCTGCACACGATCCCCTACGGGCAGCTTGGCGCGGTGACCAATACCAGCCGCGATTTTGCGACGATCAAGTTCAATCTGCGGCTCGATCGTGGCTGCGATCTCGAAACCGTGCGCAAGGCAGCGAAGCAGATCGGCCTCGCCATGCAGGAAGACCCCGAGATCGCCGCCGAGGTCATTCTGCCGCTGAAGATGCAGGGCATCGCCGAGATCGCCGACACCGCGCTTGTCGTCCGCTTCAAATTCACCGCGCGCCCGGTCAAGTCGAGCTGGGTGCAGCGCGAATATCTGAAGCGCATCTATACCGTCTTTGCCGAGAAGGGAATCGCGTTTGCCTCCGGCGCCTTGACCTTGCAGACCGTCGCGCCGCACGAGCCTGCCCCGGGAATTGCCACCAGCGCCTTGGCCCCGGCCGCCGTGGCGCTGGCACCGCCGAGCCGGGTCGCCTGAGCAGTACTCGCCTTGGCAGCGCACGCCCGGCGCGTTACATCGGAGAGATCAGAGACGAGGAGAATTGCCCGTGTCCTCTCGGCCGCTGCGCCTCGCCACCCGCGGCAGTGCGCTGGCGCTGCGCCAGGCTGCGATCGTGCGCGCGCGGCTGATCGCGGCCCATGCCGAACTCGGCGCCCCGGGCGCGATCGAGATTGTCACGATTCGCACCACCGGCGACCGCGTGCAGGACCGCCCGCTCGCCGAGATCGGCGGTAAGGGTCTTTTTGCCAAGGAGATCGAGGAGGCGCTCAAGGACGGCCGGGCCGACCTCGCGGCGCATTCGCTGAAGGATTTGGAAACCCGCCTGCCGGAGGGATTTGCGATCGCCGCCGTTCTGCCCCGCGCCGACCCGCGCGACGCCCTGCTCGCGCGCGGCGCCGGGAGTCTCGCGGAATTGCCGCAGGGAGCGAGGATCGGCACTTCATCGCTGCGGCGCCGTGCACAACTGCTGGCGCGGCGCCCCGATCTCGCCGTCGTCCCGCTGCGCGGCAATGTCGATACCCGCCTTAAAAAACTCGCGGCCGGCGAGATCGACGCGATGATCCTGGCGCTGTGCGGTCTCGAACGGCTCGGCCGCGCCGGTCTCGCGACCGAGATCCTCGATCCCGACATCATGCTGCCGGCGGTCGGGCAGGGCGCGATCGCGGTCGAATGCCGGGCTGATGACGACCGGCTGCGCGCCCGCTTGCGCCCGCTCGACGACCCGGACACGGCCCTGTGCGTCGACGCCAAGCGCTTCCACGAGGC